>NZ_JXCG01000008.1 GCF_001317345.1 Thermococcus sp. EP1
TTGTCATTAACAGTGTAAAAAGAAAATTTGCTTTTGGAGAACTCATAGGTTAACTTCCTTTTTATTCTTATTTCATGGAAAATCTTATATTTCCTACGTTACATAGATGGGTAATGTGAGTACTAGGTCTGCACAAGTTTGACTTTATCAAAATTTATTATAATGGGAGTGTGAGTAATGCCAGTTATAATCGTCACTGGGAGAGGAGGAGCCGGTAAAACCACTACTACTGCAAATTTAAGTGTATATTTCGCCCAACAAGAATATAGAACTCTTGCAATAGATGGTGACCTTTTCTTACCCAATCTTGGATTTCACTTTGCTTTAGAAAATGTCAGTTATACTCTCCACTCTATTCTCAAAAACCCTGATGTAGAACCAGAATGGGCAATATATAAGCATGGAAAAACTGCGGTGAATGTGATACCGGGAAGTACTAGACTCCAAGATGTCGTAGGAATTTCCCCCAAACGATTAAGGGATGTCGTGGAGCTAATGAAATATAAGTTCCCTCTAGTGTTTGTTGATTCCCCCACTGGAATACCTTTCGATACATTACCGACTTTTGAAGTTGCAGACTATCAAATAATAGTCGTTGAAATTGAGAGGTCTCCAATTTATTCTTTTGAAACTATGGTTGAGAACGAGATTAATAAACTCAGAGTAATTGGAGAAGAGTATGGATTAAAGATTGGGGTTATTCTAAACAAAGTTAGAGAGTCAGAAGATGTGATCGAGCATATAGTAGATGAGATTGACCAAAATGTTGGTTTACCTGTTATAGGTATCATTCCCTTTGACGAGAGCGTGCCAGAATCTATTAACGTAGGAATTCCAATTCTTGGGTACAAACCCCGTAGTGATGCTGCAATAGCATTTTATGAAGCCGGAGAAATACTTGAGGAATGGATATTTAAAAAGGTTAAAAAGAGTTGAAAAAATCTCTTTTTGGGGGTTATACTATGAACATTGAAGAACTCATTGAGAAAGTTGCTAAGGGAGAAATTAAACTACACCAAGTAGAAAAACATACAAATGATAAGCGTCTTGCCACAGAGATAAGAAGAAAGGCACTTGAAAGAAAGCTTGGAGTAACATTAGACAACATTGGCCACTACTCTATAGATCCAAACCAAGTCATCGGCAAAAATATTGAAAACATGATTGGAGTCGTTCAAATTCCTATGGGTGTAGCAGGCCCTCTCAAAATAAATGGAGAGTATGCTAAAGGAGAATTTTACATTCCTCTTGCCACCACTGAGGGCGCATTGGTAGCCTCTGTTAACAGAGGGTGTTCAACTCTAACAGCTGCAGGTGGTGTCAAAACCACTATAATTGGTGACAAAATGACACGTGCACCTCTTCTCAAGTGTCCCGATGCTAGAAAAGCAAGGGAAGTTGCAGAGTGGGTCAAAGGGAACATTGAGTACCTTCAAGAAGAAGCCGTAAGCAAAGTCACTAGACATGGAAAGCTTAGGGATATTAAACCATATATAGTCGGTAACAATCTCTATCTTCGTTTTGAATTTGAAACTGGCGATGCTATGGGAATGAATATGGTAACAATAGCAAGTGAAGAGATCATGAAAGTAATCGAAAGCAGATTTCCAGAAGTTAAATATCTGGCCCTTTCAGGTAATGTCTGTGTTGATAAAAAGCCTAATGCGATGAATTTCATTAATGGTAGAGGAAAAAGCGTGATTGCTGAGGCCATAATACCTCGTGAAATTGTAGAGAAAAAACTTAAGACAACCCCTGAACTTATAGCAGAGGTAAACTATCGTAAAAACCTTGTGGGATCCGCACAAGCAGGAAGCTACGGATTTAACGCTCACTTTGGAAACATTGTGGGAGCAATTTTCCTTGCAACTGGTCAAGATGAAGCACAAATAACTGAAGGCTCACACGGAATAACTCTAGCCGAAGTTACCCCAGAGGGAGACTTATACATCAGTATAACAATGCCTAGCCTTGAAATCGGAACCGTAGGCGGAGGAACTCGAGTACCAACACAACGAGAAGCCCTAACTATAATGGGAGTCGCAGGTGGTGGTGAACCACCGGGAACAAATGCCAAAAAATTTGCAGAGATCATAGCCGGGGCTGTTTTAGCTGGAGAACTCTCACTCCTAGCAGCAATAGCTGCAAAACATTTAGCTAAGGCCCATAAAGAACTTGGACGGTAAAAGTCGCCTCATCGTTTTATTTTCTTAATTTTATCTCTCAACGCTTTCGTTATTTCTGAGTCTTCCACAACACGAACTCCTCTGAACTTTAAAAGCGAAAAGGGATAATCTATAACTAGAGTTACCAAAACCACAAACGTGGTAATTGCTAAAGTCAAAAGAAGATAATCTAAATACTCATCCGCCTTGAAAAACCACGAAGAAGCTAACCCAATAATCAACGAAAACAAAAAGGTTATTCCCGAGCGATGTTCATGTCTTTTCACACCTATCTTTCTCTGACATATTAGTTTGAGCAAATATGCCAAGCCTTCTTTTTTCATTATTTCAAAAATGAATTTAGTAATTTTACTGTTCTCTAGCTTAAAATCCAATTCTTCCTTTCCAGAAAATAAGTATAGCATACGACTCAGATCTCCTTCGAGTTCAATCACCTGAATCACAGGGTCTGACCCATAGAGATAGTTACCAACTTCTGTTACAATATAACATTCTGGCTCAACAAATCGCAAAGGCCGAATATTTTTTGAAGAGAGATATCTTTCAAGATCCTTTGAGAGATTAGCAATTGATTCGCCTTTAATCTTTATATAAATACATCTCTTAATGTCCTTTGATTTTGCACTGAAATATCCAGAAAAATACCTACGAAATAAATCCCACATATTGCTAAGTTACTTTTTGAAGTTTAAAAATATTATGTCTAGATTTGAAATAGAATTAGTCCTCCCAAGCTCTCCGTTTGTAGCCTTTTTTAATACTCTGAAGAGCCACAATGAAGAAGATGGCAAAGGTTATGATATTGCCGAGCTGAGAAATGTCAATAATATTCTCAAATGCCAAATACCCAGCTATAAAACTGAGAAGTCCCAGACCTACTTGAATTGCACTTAAGACTACCTCAAAGGTGCTTCTTTTAGTAAGTTTGCCCTCAACCATTTTCCTAAAGATCTCTTCTAGGGCTTCGTCCTTCTTAACCTGAAAGACTAGGAACTTATCTTTATTCTTGAAGCTAATCCTCTCTTCACTTGGAAGGAAATAAAACCATCGGTTCATCTCATCAGTGAGCTCAACCACATAGATCTTATATGCCTTTGCAAAGAGATTCTTGGCATTCATTAGTAGTGTATACTCATCAGGATTTACCACTCTATTAAATGTCTTTCCCTTAAAGAGCTCCTCAAGTTCTTTGGCCTTTTCGCTTATAAGCTGATCTTGCTTTACTTTAATAAGCACGTACACTATCTTCTTTTCCTTCTTGGGCTTTCTAACTTCTTTTCTCTTCTGAGGCTCTTTTCTTCTGGATCTTCTAGGAATTATAATTGGACCTGGCGTAAACGGCATAAGCATTCCCAATTAGTTTAATGCATCAATTCTTAAAAAGTTATTGAGAAAAAAGATTAAGAGCTAAATTCTTGAATCTTCTTTCTTACAAGCTGGTTCACCAGCTTTCCATCAGCTTTGCCCCTAAGTTTTGCCATTGCTCTTCCCATGAGCATTCCCATAGCTCCCATGCCCTTAGCCTTTACGACATTAAGATTCTCCTTGACTATTTCTTCGATTATCTTTTCGACTTCTTCCTCGCTTAAGAGAGTCAGTCCCTTCTCCTCAGCAACTTGGAGAGCTGTTTTCTCTGGATGTAAAGCAAGTTCTTTGAATATCTCCTCAAAAGCCTCCTTTGCAATCTTATTCTCAAGTAGCAACTTGAACGCATCTTTTATGTGCTTGTCGCTTATGTTTTCAATGGGTACTTCTTTCTTAAGGCCTTTAAGGACTACTACGAGAGTTGATGCTGCCAGAGATGGCTTAACTCCCATTCCTATTAACTCCTCAAAGAGCTCATCTCTTTCATCATCAACTAATGTCTGTGCTAGGCTCTTATCGATGCCATACTCTTTAACATAGCGTCCTACTTTTGCCTGTGGGTACTCAGGAAGGTTTTCAAGGATTTCCCTCTTGATTTCCTCACCAATAAATATTGGTGGTATATCTGTCTCTGGATACATTCTTGCTTTTCCAGGAAGTGGACGCATGTATTGCGTATTTCCATCAGGCAATGCTCTCCTCGTCTCTTCTGGGACTCCTATTATGGCTTCTCTGGCCCTCTTAAGAACTTCTTTAAGGGCTTTCTTAGCAGCCTCTTCCTTCGCAGCTACTAAAACGAATGCATCTTGTTCCTCAAGACCAAGGGTTTCAATGATTTTATTTACCTCTTCTTGGCTTATACCATAGTTAGGAAGCTCATCTATGTGGAAGATCCCCTTTACATATTTTTTAGCCCTATCTGCCATTTCCGTACCCAATCTTCTCCCTGGTTGAACCTCAAATCCTATAAGGCCCCTGAATTTAGGAAGCTTAACTGCTATGACTTTACCTCCCTTCTTCAAGGCTTTTGCAATTATCTTTGAACCAGTGTTCTTGAAAACATCACTTACATCGTAGAACTCTTCTTTTATCTCTTCTTTATTCGCTCCCCTCTTTTGAAGCTCATCCCTAATTTTTAGGAGATTGATTTGCCTCTGCACCTCACGCTCTATGATGATTGGGATCATGTCTAACTCCTGCACACCCTTTATCTCTATCCTAGCCCCACCCTTAATAGAAACATTGAGATCCTGTCTTATAGTTCCAAGGCCTCTCTTAACTTTTCTTGTGGCCCTGAGAGCATCCCCTATAAACTTAGCCACCACTTTTGCCTGCTCCGGATGGTGGATGTCTGGAGTAGTCGCAATCTCAATTAGGGGAATCCCCAAACGATCAAGCCTATAAACTGCCCTCTTATCTCCCTGTTCTATTATTCTACATGCATCTTCCTCAAGACAAATAGTAGGGATGCCGACGCTTCCCCAAGGAGTATCTATTCTACCGTTCATTCCCACTATTGCAGTCCTTTGGAAACCAGAAACGTTGGAACCATCAATGACTATTTTCCTCATGAAGTGGACTTCATCTACTGGAATAGCATTCAAAAGATATGTTATCTGGATCGCTACTTTGAGAGCATCTTCATCTGGCAAATGAGGAGGTTCTTCATCCATGTACACCAAATCGCTGTACTTATAATTGCCCTCATAAACAAAGACCCTACCTTTCTTAAATTCCTCTAACGCAGCTTGATCAATTTCTCCAAGTTCACTCATAGTTGGTCTCAAGCGACGTTCAAACGTGAAACTAACATCCTCATGAAGCTCACTCGGCACAGGTGAAAAGAGCTTTTTTGTAGCAAGTTGCCTGTGAATCTCAAGACCAACTTTAAGACCAAGTTCTTTGTAGTCAAACTCCATTTTCATCACCTCAGATAAGTGTCAAACCTTGTGTACGGTGTTATTTCTCCACTATAATTTGTCAGCATCATTCTCTTAACTTCTTCAAGGTCTTGTGTATGTCCAAGAACCCACATGAGCTTAACATATGCTGTCTCCGGTAGCATGTCCTCACATGGAATGACTTTGGCCTTTAGAAGCTTTCTTCCTGTTGAATAAACATTAAGGTTAATCCTTCCATACAGACATTGGCTTGTCATGCAGACAGCAATTCCTTCTTCAGTTGCTCGCTCTATGCTCGGTATCATGTCATTAGGAGTGTGTCCAAGCCCCGTACCTTCTATTACAATCCCCTTGTAGCCTCTGTCAACAAGAAACTCTATAATTTCCCCGGTTACTCCAGGATAGACCTTTATTAGTGCTACCTTTTCCTCAATTTTGTCATCTACCCAAACCTCATTTTCACTCCTTTTTCTATAATCATCCCTTAGGTATTCTACCTTTCCATTACTCCATATCCTTGCTATTGGAACATCGTTTATACTTCTAAAAGCATCTCTCCTTGAGGTGTGCATCTTTCGTACTTTTGTTCCCCTATGGGCTAAGCAATAAGTATCACCTGTTTCGCCGTGCATTACTACTGCAACTTCTCCAAAATCTTCCACAGCCATTCTCGTGGAGCAGATTAAATTCATTGCAGCGTCGCTTGAAGGCCTATCACTGCTTCTCTGAGAGCCTACAAAGATCACAGGCTTGCCTAAATTCCTAAGCATGAAACTTAAAGCTGCTGAAGAATAACCCATAGTATCAGTTCCATGACCTATTATAACTCCATCCTCTCCACTATTCAATGCTTTAGCAACTTCATAGGCCATTTTTTTCCAATATTCAGGTTTCATGTCTTCACTCATTATGTTGAAAAGAAGTTTTGGAGTTATGTTGGCTATTTCAAAAATCTCAGGCACTGCTTTTGCAAGTTCTTCAGCAGTAAACGCCGCGTGTACTGCTCCAGTTTTGTAGTCAATCTTACTAGCTATTGTTCCACCGGTTCCGATTATGGTAACATTTGGAAGCTCTGGTTTCTTGGGAAGAACCTCTTTAAAAGAGATTTCTTCTCTTGGTTTGGCTTTTTCAAGAATCCTTACTTCGAGTATCTGGTCAATGAGAATACCAATGTTATATCCATTGTCCAACTTTATTGTAAGTGTTTCTCCTTTTGAAAGTTCATACGGAGGCATCACAATGCCCCTGTGTGTGATCATTGTATTATTCTCTTTCTCAACAACTTCAATATAATCGCCAATTCCTATCCCTTTCTCTTTCATAAAAACTTCAACTTTCCTCATGGTTAAACCCCCTTTTGATGAATGTTAGCTAAAGAATGTTTGGGATACGAGATATAAACCTTGTTATCGGAGTTCAATTTTAAACCTTGGCTCCTCTATCCACTCTGATCTGCACTTTGGACACTTTCCAGGAGATTTTATCTCTGCTTTAAACACAAAACCACACTTCCTGCACTGAGCTGGTTGGATCAAAAGCACCTTTCCCTCACGCTTTACAATATTGGCGATGACTTTTAGGTCTTCTAGTATAATCTTCTTGCTTCCTCTTCCTCTCATCTCAAGCATCAGTGCCAGTTCACTTACACTGTAATCTCTCTCTTCCAAAAGCTTTATTATCTTCTGTCTTCTCGTCATCATGATGGGGAGTTGGAAGAGAAATTAAAAAGGTTAAGGGTGAGCAAAGTGATAATCGAAAAAGCTGAAAAAATTCTTGAAAGGTACCCGCTCTGCAATCACTGTCTTGGAAGGGCATTTGGACTTCTTGGAAAGGGAGATAACTATATCAGGGGAAAATCCATAAGATTGGTTCTAAATATGGAGCGAGAAATTAGAGGAGAAGACCCTCTTCTAGAACCTCAAGAGTGTGAGCTCTGTAATGGTATCTTTAAAAAAGTCGAAGACTTGGCGAGATTGTGTTATAATAAAGTCTCAAAATTGGGATTAGAATTTGACACTTTTCTTGTGGGCTCAAGGATCCCCAGAGAAATTTTAGAGAAAGAGAATGAGATAATTGAGAGCTTTGAGTTAAAATATGCTGAACCTATCAACAGGGAACTAAACCGAGAGATTGGAAAAATCCTTGAAGTTATTCTTCAAAAAAGCGTGAATAAGAACAACCCCGATGTCGTTTTTATTGTTGATCCATACAACGAGACAGTGGAACTTCAGGTAAAACCACTCTACATTTATGGAAGGTATAGAAAGCTTGTAAGAGGAATCCCACAGACACCATTAAAGGGTTTTAAAGAGAGTGTTGCCTCGATAATATGCAAACCGTTTTCTAAAGCTGCAAAAGGGAAATCTATCTTTCATGGAGCAGGAAGAGAAGATGTTGACGTTAGAATGCTCGGAAATGGACGACCTTTTGTTATCGAAGTTAAAAAGCCTGTGAAAAGAAGAATAAATCTTCAAGAAATTGCCAAGGAAATTAATAAGAGTGGAAAAGTGGAAGTTTTAGATTTAAGCTTCATAAATAGGGAAGAAGCCGAAAAAATTCTCACATCTAACCATAAAAAAGAATATGAAGCTCTAGTGTACGTCGAAGAGCGTGTCAGTGAAAAGGAAGTAGAAAAAGTAGTTAAAGCCCTTAAAGATACTATTATTCACCAGCGAACTCCAAAAAGAGTTTTGGGTAGAAGGGCAGATATTGTGAGAGTAAGAAAAGTTCATGAAATCACTGGCAACCTCATAGATGAAAAACACTTTAAGCTTCGCTTAATAACCGACGGAGGACTTTACATAAAGGAATTAATTTCAGGAGATGATGGAAGAACAAGTCCCTCGGTGACGGAAATATTAGGAAAGAAAGCATGGTGTGAAAAGCTTGACGTTCTGAATATCCTCGATGGAGAGTGAAAACTTTATAAATGGTAGCACACATGAGCTTATGGTATTGGGAAAGACCCTAAGTTGAAAAAAGATCGTTCCTAAGCGCGTGATTTGTTAAAACTCCTAAATAAGGTTTAAGAGGTGATTAGAATGGTTCAAAAAGCCCATACTATTAGAAGGAAAACTAGAGGTAAGCTTAGCAAATCACCAAGGAGGAGAGGACTTCCTCCGCTCACAAGATTCCTTCAAGAGTTTGAAGTTGGACAAAAAGTCCACATAGTTATTGAGCCAAGTTACCACAAAGGTATGCCAGACCCAAGATTCCATGGAAGAACAGGGACAGTAGTTGGCAAAAGAGGAGATGCCTACGTAGTTCAGCTCACAGATGGTGGTAAGGTAAAAACATTCTTCATTCACCCAGTTCATCTAAGGCCCCAGAAGTGAGGAGTATGATAGGGCGCAAAAAGATAAAGGAAGAATACGTTTCAATTCCAGAAGCGAAAGAGTTACTACTCAAAAGAAAAGAGGAAGGTGCTGAAGAAAACCCAGAGGAGCCCATATTTTACGAAGCAAGAACCAGCCTAGAGCATGCGGAAAGATTTTCAAAAATTACTGCAGACAAAGCAAAAGAGCTGAAAAACAAGCTCATAGGACTATTCGAATGGCTCGACGAACGAATAGCTACGAAGCTCATTGACATAATGCCTAATGATTACTTTGATATGAAAATAATCTTTGCCAAAGAAGAACACATGCCTACAAAAGAAGAGGCAGAAAAAATACTCGAAATTCTAGACGAATATAGAGAATAGGCCTTTTCTCTCTTTTTTCATAACTTTCTCAAAAAGTATTAAAAACCCTTAGAGCGTATATTCTTGGGGGGAGAGACAATGGATTATTACCGTAGAAGGCATTCCTATGCTCAAAGTGTTAATAAAAAGAGGCATAATATTGAGTATGAAGAGTATGCATATGTGTTAGATTATCTTCCCACAGGTTATCTCGACCTAGAACACAGGAACTTTAGAGAAAAAAGGCCCATCGGGCAAGTAATAGGAGAGAAGGCATTTACACTTTTGGAAGTTATTCCCAAAACTGATCTCATGCTCTACGAGAGAGTATTTGTTGGAAAAGGTGAGAGGGATAAGATCCTCATGATAACCAAAAAACTCAACTATGATGACCTAACCCCAACTGCAAAAGCTGAGGTACCATACGTACTTGAAGAAATAGTGAAAAATAATGAGGAACGTTTTATCAAATTCTTTAACCTAGCTCCACCCATCACTAATAGACTCCACAGCCTAGAATTACTTCCAGGAATAGGGAAAAAGCACATGTGGGAAATTCTCGAGGAAAGAGAAAGGGAACCCTTCAAAAGCTTTGATGATCTAAAGCACCGGGTAAAAGGTCTTCCCGATCCTGTGAAAATGATAGCAAAGAGGATCCTAGATGAACTCGAGAACAAGGACAGGTATAGACTATTCGTCGGTTCAAGAAGAATATTCAGGGAATAAAAATGCTAAGTTCTAGAATCTTTTCTTTAATTTCTAAATATAACCTGAGGCCAAATTCAGATCTTGGACAAAATTTTCTAATAGTAGAGGACGTTATTAAAAGAGAGGTTGAGCGAGCTGAAATATCTGATAACGAAACTGTCCTTGAGATAGGGCCAGGATTAGGAGTCTTGACGGATGAATTATCCAAAAAAGCAAAAAAAGTATATACTATTGAAAAAGACCCTAAGATAGTCAAAATATTAAAAAAAGAATATAACTGGGACAACGTGGAAATCATAGAAGGAGACGCTCTTAAAATAGACTTCCCAGAATTTGATAGAATAGTCTCAAACCTCCCATACCAGATATCTTCTCCCATAACTTTCAAATTTTTGAAATACAACTTCAAAAGGGCCGTGTTAATATATCAATTAGAATTTGCTGAGCGAATGATAGCAAAACCCGGAGATAAAAACTATTCTCGACTCTCCGTTATGGTACAGAGTAAAGCCAATGTTGAACTTGTGGAAAAAATTGGCAAAGGAGCTTTCTATCCAAAACCAAAAGTGGACTCCGCTGTCGTGATTCTCGAGCCAAAACCAAAACTCGAGCAAATACCTCTTAATGAAGACCTCGTCAAAGCCCTCTTTCAACATCGGAGAAAAAAAGCCAGTAAAGCTTTAAAAAATTCTTACCACATGCTAAACCTCACCAAGGAAGAGTTCAAGAAAGTTAAAACCCTTTTTGACAATATCCCTCATGCTCAAAAGAGAGTATTTCAACTAGGGATAAATGAAATAAAGGAAATAGAAGAGTACCTTAGAGAAAACAACTTGCTTCTCTAAGTCCTGGTCTGAGTTTTCTCCTTTAGATACTGCTCTCTGATAGTTTTTAACTTGGCATAATGCCCATTCTCGACATCTGCAAGCCATTTGAATATTTCTTTCATCTCGGGTTCCTCAGATACTGTGAAAAGATACTCGTAAATATCCCCAATTATCTTCTTGTTTTCAATAAGAATGTCAAAGAGCTCCTCTAAGTTTCCTCTCTGCAGGAGAGAACTAAGTTTATCAACCTCCCACACTATTTCCAAAGGTGGAAGATCGACTTTAGGAATTTCCTCCTCAGGAAACAGTCCTTTGTAAACCTTAAGAAGCTTCTCTGCATGTTTAAGACTATCTTCATAAAGATAATAAAAAACCTTTGAAATTTCTACCTCCAATTCAAGTTCATTACTTAGCTTATACAATTTATAATACATCTCTGCTTCTCCTGCTTCAGTATTTATCCAATAGGAAAGAAGCTCTTTGGGAATTAGCTGAGGAAGAGCTTGGACTATTTTCTTCAGGTCCTCCTTAACACCAAGACCTAAATCAGACATGTTATTCCCTTTCTTAATATGGGAATTCAAAATTTAAAAATATGGCGCTTAATTTTTAAACCCCCTTCCGAACTTTTAAACATGATAATTGCCATAATTGACGGTTATACAGACGAGCCAGCTGGCCTTGGTGTACCTCCTTATCTGGGAATCTACCCCCGATATGCTTATGGGGCTATAAAAAAGGCTAATAAAAATGCCCAAGTTTTCTACCTCACTATAGATGATCTCCGTTTTACATATGAAGGAGAGCAAGGGATAAAAACACGGAACAAGACCCCTAATGTATTAAAAACTAAGGAGATCCTAGAAAAAGCCGATATTATTATTTACATCGGTGGGCTCCATACTCCAGGCAAGTACTTATCTGCAGTGCCATCCCAAGTAGAAGAAGTTGCAAAATTCATAAAGCACCTTAAATGTATTAAAATACTTGGTGGCCCAGCTTTTATGGGTTCTGCTCATGGAGGAGGAACAAAGATAAGCTCAAAAGAACTCATGCTTGCACAGACGGTTTTTGATCACATCGTCTATGGTGATCTGGAAGCTTTTCTTTACGACTTCTTTAAAAACCCTAAAGAAGCAGACCCTCTTAGATTCAGAACTTATGAAGAGCTTAAAGATTATGCTCTTCTAGGAGCTGAGGTGGTGAGACAATTTCCGGACTATCCCCATTTCGTGATAGTCGAAATTGAGACCCAAAGGGGATGTCCAAAAGCTGCAGGTATTGGAGGATGTAGTTTCTGTACTGAGCCTGTGAGGTACAAAACAATTGAAGACAGACCCATCAAAGACATTATAGAGGAGATTCAAATCCTCTATAATCTGGGAGTGAGACACTTTAGGATTGGGAGACAAAGCTGTATATTTTCCTATATGGCAAAACCAAATGACAGAGTGCCCATCCCAAACCCTAAGGCACTTGAAGATTTATTTAGAGGAATTAGAGATGCAGCACCCCTGATAAAGACCCTCCATGTCGATAATGCAAATCCTGCTATAATAGCAAACTACCCCAAGGAAAGTATTAAGATAGCAAAGGCCATCATAAAATATGGAACTCCCGGGAATGTTGTTGCCTTTGGACTTGAAACTGCTGATCCAAAAGTGGCAAAACTCAATAATCTAAATTCCACGCCAGATGAAGCTTATGAAGCTGTTAAAATCCTAAATGATGTTGGAGCAAAGAGAGGTTATAATGGAATGCCATGGCTTTTACCTGGAATAAACATTCTATTTGGGTTGCCAGGAGAGACTAAAAAAACATATGAGCTTACATATGAATTTTTGAAAAGAATCCTTGATGATGGCCTCTTGGTGAGAAGAATTAATATTAGACAAGTAGTTGTCTTCCCCGGTACTCCTCTCTGGCATATGCGAGAAAAAGTTAAGATTGAGAAGCACAAAAAGTTAATTCAGCACTATAAATACAAAATAAGACATGAGATAGACTATCCAATGCTCAAACGTTTGGTTCCTGTGGGTACGATTTTGAGAGAAGTCAGGGCGGAAGTTTTTGATAATGGTCTAACTTATGGCAGGCAGATAGGAAGTTACCCTCTTATAGTAGGAATTCCAAAGGAGATAGAACTCAATAAGCTCTATAATGTGGTAATAGTTGGTCATGGATTTAGAAGCATAACGGGAATTCCGATTCCAGTGAATATCAATATCGAAAGCTCCAAAGTGCTCAGTTATCTTCCAGGGCTCGGCAAGAAGAGAATAATTAGGATTCTCGCACAAAGACCCTTTAAGAACAAGGAAGAATTTCTAAAAATGTTAGATCCCAGAGAAAGGGAATTCTACGAAAAGATCATAAAAATCTAAAATTAAATTTGAACCAGAGTTTTTTATAACAAAATACAAAGTTAAAAAGAAGTTAAGAAAAGGCTAAAGCCTTCAGTTTGATTCTATTAGGTTTATAAGTTCGTCAATTGCCTCTGCGGTCTTGGTGTAGTCTTGTCCTGCAGCGATTATGACGTAGTTGTCTGGGTCGTTTGGAAGTGGCTCAACGATTAATGCGTAGCCATCCTCATCCATGACGTCTTCTTTCCACTCTGCAACTTTCTCTTCGCCGAAGATCTCCTCGAGTTGTGCCCAGACCTTGTTGCTTACCCATCCACCAATGATGTAAACGTCCTTGGTGTTGTCAGCAACGTTGAACTCTGCCAAGTCAACTTCATAGTCTGGAACGGCAACTGCATATGGGTCGATTGATGGGATCATGTATTGGGTGTAGGTGTCAACAACTCTCTCTGTGTACCAGACAAGGCGGTATTGTGGATCATCTACTACCTTGAGGAATACATCAAGGTCAGCAAGCTCAAATTCGTCTCCAAATGCTAGCTCAACTGTGCCATTGAAGTATACCCAAGTGCTGGTTTCATTCCAGTTAAGTAGCCATCCATCTACAACTGGAGTGTGCTTTTCAACACTTCCAGTCAGCCAGTAATATGTCCAGTCAACATAGATGTATTGGCTTCCAAGGACACCAAAGAATGTGTCACCGATCTTCAATTTGAGAATGTGTCCAATTCCAGCTTGTTGAAGTTCTGTCACCTTATCATTTGCCGCTGTTTCATTTGTACCGAAGAACTCGACCATGTTGTTGCCGTCGTCATCTACCCATATAACAGTCCAGTTGTCTTTTTCTATAATGACGAGATCTGAGCCTGAGGCTCCTGGGCCCTGAAGTTGGACAAGAGCTCTCTTTTCTGGTGAGATCTCGTAGTCTATGAAGGTTATGTCCCACCCAGTGATGTCTGCAACTGGAACGCCGACTTCGTAGGTTTGAAGTGGCTCTGAAGAGTCTGAGTCGTAGAAGTACATAGTACTGTCTATAGGTACTGGGTCACCCTCAAACTCTGGCATTGGGCTCATATCAGGCCCGTAGTATATCACTATTGCTGGGTTTGTCTCGTTGCTCACTATTGTGGTTATGTTTGTGGTAGCATTGAAGCTAAATAAGCTCCAGTTAAACCAGATTGCTATATCATCCCCAGTGGGAGTGGCGTTCATTGTTAGATCATATTTGAACTCATCAAAGTCTGGGACATATGACTCATTGAACCATTCTCCCATGGTGCTATCAAATTTCTCTGTCATGTGTGTGTCTGTGGCTTTTACTTCTACCTCTGTTGATGTGATTGAGTCTTGGAAGAGTGCCAAGGCAAGCCTTGCAGCTGCTAATCCGTCTTCTTTAACGTGGACAACTTGTCCGTCAACCTCTGCGGTTGTTGGGAAGGCAATTACGGCTTTTTCAATATTAAGGCCAGCATATACATTCTCGGTTTGAGCTGCTACTGCTCCAAGGCCCCCTGCTACAAGGGCGCCGACACCCAGTGCAATTATTTTTCTTGCTTTCATATCTTCACACCTCCAATACCTCGTAGGGGCTAAACCCCTAACTATGGTATTCTTCATTACCTATAGGTGCCTTGGGGTTTATATACTTTTCGCTTTCAGACCCTTTCTAACGATTAAAAGAGCTCGCTCATTGCCGTAATGACCAAAAATGGCATTTACTTAATGCCTACACTCAATTCGCCTTTTGCCGATAATATCTTAACCAAAAATTAAATGTTAATGACTCATTAATCCCCCATTATATAAAAGAATTTATAAACATTTCTGCTTTTAAAAATAAAAGATCCAAAAATCAAGAAAGTTTGATTTTAAACGTGTCATGCTCAACAAGCTTCTTTTTGATGGGTCTATGGATGAGTTCATAAACAAAATTCGCTAAGTCTGTTAGAACATTTTGGAGTTCTGGTGCACTCACATCAATTATCTCTGGTTCCATTATAGAGATTGCAACGGGGGCAAATTTTCCTGTAAGTTGGAAAAGGGTCTCAAATGAAGAGATCAATTCTGCAGCAGCCAATATACGAAGCTTTCCATTCTTTTCCTCTTGAACTTTACTGACGATTTTGTTTATTTTAGCGCCTTCATAGTCAAATGCTTTCTTTAAAACGTCTTCAATAGCCTTCTGGTCTTCCCCAAATGCCTCAACGACAAAGCGGTAGAGAATTTCCCTGCTATCTATTATAAGATCCTCTATCTCCTCTCTGCTATAGCCGATCCTCGGTTCTGGGAGTTCATCAAGTCTAGGATAAACAGCTAGAGTGCCAAAATTCTTCATGAGCTCCCCTATGAAAAGAGAGACCTCCCCCAGAATTTTCATTAATTCTTTCCTTTCTATCTCCATTTTCGCTGGAGATATCACTTCAACAACTACAGGAGCATACTTCATTGCAGCTTTTACTATGTCCTTAAAAGAGCCCTCGAGATCTGCTTCTACCATCATTGAGTATTTTAACATGTCATCATCAGGGTTTTCTAGAATCTCCTCAGCCCTTATATTTTCAACTTTAAGAGTGTCTTCGTTTTTGAGTGATTTTACTATCTCCTCAACAGCCCTTTCCAAAGCTTTCTTATTATTGGAAAGACCTTCAATGTAAAATCTAACTTTCATCGTCTCCATATTACCACCACATTCCTCTATAATGTCGTTTTTTGTGTCCTCCAATTATTGATATTGGTTCACCACAGTATTCACATTTTCCATCTTTTATGTGATACTCTTCTATGGTAAAGCCCCACCGAACTATTAAAGGTTTTCCACATTTTGGACAATATGTATGCTCGCCTTCATGGCCCGGGACGTTGCCTGTGTATACAAATTTTAGTCCCTCCTCTCTTGCTATACGATAAGCCTTCTCAATTGTCCTTACTGGGGTTGGGGGTAAAGATAGAAGCTCATAATGAGGAAAGAAACGAGAAAAGTGGACAGGCGTGTCATCACCAAGTTCTTTAATTACCCATCTCGCAAAGCTTCTAATTTCTTCCTCTTTATCGTTAAGCGTTGGAATAATGAGGTAAGTAAGTTCTACATGAATTCCAAATTCTCTCTTTGCTATAATTGCTGTTCTCTTGCTTGGCTCAATACTTGGAACCTTTGCCACTTTTCTATAAAATTCATCACTAAATGCCTTGATATCTATGTTCATTGCATCTATATAGGGAGCTAATTCTCTAAAAGGAGCCTCATTAATGTAGCCATTTGTCACTAGAATATTGTTCAATCCTTCGTTTTTAGCCAACTTTGCCGTATCAAGAACAAACTCATACCATATCGTCGGCTCATTATAAGTATAAGCTATGCTTTCACAGTTATAGTGTTTAGCTAATCGAACTATAGCTTCAGAAGTAGCATTTTCCAAATACGGAAATCTCTCATCAGCTTGACTTATCTCCCAGTTTTGACAATGGATACAATGCATGTTGCACCCAACTGTACCTATCGAGAAAGCGCACGAACCGGGATGAAAATGATAAAGAGGTTTTTTCTCTATTGGATCCGCAGCCATGGAAGAAACTTTCCCATAATTGAGTGTATAGAGTTTCCCATTAATATTTTTTCTAATCCTACATGAGCCCCTTTGCCCTTCACTAACAATACAATTCAAAGGACACAAATGACATCTCACCCTATTTCCCTCAAGGGGTTCCCAATACATCGCTTCTCTCATAATCTCACCATAAGAAAATAGTACTCATAGTAGTTTAAGTTTTTGGTTAAAAAGAAAAAAAGTCAGAGAACCTTCCTTTTAAACAACAAAACCAACGGAAGGAGCCAAGCTAAGTGAACTGCGAGAGCCATAGGAAAGTCACTGTAGTCATTGATAGGAATTCCATCAAAGACCTTGTAAAGCCAGTAAGTTGGTAAAAAGGCAGTAAACTTGCTCCAATCTGTCGAGAGGTTTCTCCAGAGAACAACAAGCTTAATCACTGGTGGAAGCATAAGAAACCAACCAATTATTTTTGACACCGTTATCGCCTGCATCCTCGATTCTGAGAATATCGTGATGATCAGACCATAGATCCATACCTCAAGGAGGAAAAGTGCCATTAAAGTTAGAAGGCCCTTCTGAGGTATCTCTATATCAAGGATGTATGGTGCCACAGCAGCTAGAACCACTGTTATCAGTGAGGCCCAGGTAAGTCTGTAGATTAAAAAAGCTTCGCTAGATATTGGGATTACTTGTAAAGCTTGTATTGTTTTGTCTTCCTTTTCATCAGCCATCATAAAACCTGGAATCATGCCGAATATCATGGGTATGAATATCAGCCCCAAAAGAGCCAAAAGGGGGTAATAGAGCCCAATGCGATCTTTGAAGTAGCGGATAATTAGGAGTAAAATTAAAGTCATCGTTACACTATAAAGGAGCATTGGGTCTCTCCTTAACAGCTTGATGTCTGTCTTATAAATAGCTCCAAACTTTCTAATAAAACTCATCTTACTCCCTCCACAGCATACTTGTAAAACCTTATTCTAGCTATGTAGTACGCTACAACCGCCCAGATTACCAAGCCTGATGCTGACCACGTTAATGTATTTCTCGAGATCTCCTCAAAGGGTGCTTTGAAGAAGTGAAGTGCCGGATAGCTTGGTATAACGTAGAGGATTTTCCATACTTCATGGGTTAGGTAACCATGATAGTGAACGAATGGGAGAAGTGATACTATCATGACCCCAAGCATTGGCACGAAGTAGTCATCTAAATCTCGATATCTAGCAGAAATCCCTATGCCGAGGAGTGTATAGACTATGGAGACAAAGAATGTACCAATTACCACATAGGGGATCCCACTGAGGGAGCGCGTACCTATGGCCATTATCAGCACTGCTCCAACTATCGAGAGTATACTTAGTAGAAAGGTCTTGGCAAGTATGTAGCTCCTCCATTCTATTGGAGTTACCGCTAAAGCTCCGATTGCACCATCCTTCTTTTCAGCAAATATCTCGGTACCAACGAACATAAAACCAACAAGACTCGGCTCAATGATAAGGAATATAGGTACCATCGTCGGGAGATATTGCTCTGGAAAAGCCAAGAGCATCAATCCATATGCTAACGCTATCAGTATGTAAATTGGGTATACATAGCTCCTCACACCAATAATTAGGTTTGTCCTTACCAACCTTCCGATCATACAAGTCTCCTCCCTGTCACCTTGAGGAATATCTCCTCAAGTGTGGGCTCTTCGGTGTTTATCCTTCTGATCTCGTGGGTTTTGATGATGTTGAGGAACTCCTCATTCTGGCCAATGTTTTCGAGGGGGAACTCTTTCACACTAATGTCTCCACCAGCAACATATTCTACCTTAACAAGCCGCTTACCCATCTTTACTTTAAGCTCACTTGGGTTATCTACAAGCCTCACAGCACCATCGACAATGAACGCAACTCTATCACAGAGCTCATCAGCAACATACATGTTGTGAGTGGTAAGGAAAATTGTTTTCCCATTCTCTCTCATCTCCAAGAATAAATCTTTGATTTTCCTAGCACTTGCTGGATCAAGACCCTCAAGGGGTTCATCAAGGAAAAATATTTCTGGATCAGGGAGTAACGCTCTTGCAAGATCAAGCTTCTTCTTCATACCTTTGGAAAACTCCGCAACGAGCTGGTCTGCTTCCTTATCAAGTCCCACCATTTTGAGGACTTCAATAGGATCAAGATGCTTTTTGTAAAAGCTTGCGAAGAACTGAAGATTTTCAAGAGCAGTAAGACGGGAGTAAACTGCGGGAAACTCAAAGGAAACACCAATTTTATTATAGTAATCTTTGCCCCATTTTCTCAAGTCTTTGCCAAAGACTTTGATATCCCCTGTATGATCTTTAATAATCTTTACTAAAATTTTCACCGTTGTAGTTTTCCCTGCTCCGTTTGGTCCCAAAAAGCCGTAGATTTCTCCTTCTTCAACCTCAAAGCTAAGATTCTCTACACCTCTAACATCACCGTAATACTTCCTAACATTTTTAACTTCAATCACTGCCATGTTTTCACCATTTTAAAATACGCATTTGAAGTAGTTATAGTTAATCCCGCACATGTGCGGGTTGAATAGACAAAAAGGTTTTAGTATTTAATGTAATACTTCACCTTCACAACTCTCGGCTATGGTGACATGCACCCAACAGGATGGCTCAAGGCCCTAAGTGCAATAGAAGCTCTCACTGGGGCGGTCTTCATGGCGCTCATTGTTGCCGTCATTGCAAGAAAGTGGATGAGGTAGTGTTAGCCCTCCGTTTTAGAGTTTCTATCATTCACCCATAACTTCCTCAAGCACCTTCTTCTGCGCCTTCCTTAAATGTTCTTTCACTGTTGATGGACTCAGATCAAGCATCTGGGCAAGATCTCTTAAAGTTACACGCTTTGGCTCGTCAAAGTAACCGCTTTTGTAAGCTAAGAGAAGCACTTCACGCTGTCTCTTGCTTAGCTTTGAAAGAGGCGTATTTTCTGGTGTATACTCTTCAACACTCAAGACACTTCCTTTGTAAACCTCTTTAAGGGTAGAAATCACTTCACTGAGGAGAGAATCTTCACAAGTTACAACCAGAACAATTGAAAACCCGTCAAAAGTACCCTTTTCAAATATCACAAGACCTTTCTTTTGGAGCTCAAGGATCCTTTTGACATCCTCTGTTGGATAAGGGATACTCTTAATATTAATTTTAGCATAAAGCAGGTAATGGCCATTTTTTGGTATCAATCTCAGCTCTTTCACATGAGCAAGCTTTCTAAGGTTTTCAATAATTTCTTCTGGGTTTATACCTTCTTTGAACTTGACTTCTGTTATTTTAATGACTTCATCGTCAAGTATAAAGTAGGTATCCCCATAGCCCCATTCTATAGCTTCAAGAAACTCCTTGAACATAACAAACATTTCTTGATCAAGTGGAACTTTGAACTTTATTCTTTTCATAAGCATCAAAAAAGAATTTGACAAGAGATGTTATTAGGATTTCGTTAGATGCTCCCATCCTAAAATCGGCATCTTTTTGATTTTTCCATTTCTCCTTAAATAAACCCCCTCTCCCTCCTCAACCTTTCCAATCACCACGAAATCAAAGTCAAGCTTATCCAAGTGCTCCTCAGGAATCATAAAGATGAGCTCAAACTCTTCTCCAGACGCTAAGGCAATCTCAATAGGATCTAAACCTAAGGGCTCAGCAACTTCAAAGACTTCTTGCCTTATAGGGAGTTTTTCTGAATCGATTAAAATTTTAACGCCGCTCATCTTTGCTATCAGGTGCAATTCTTTACTCATACCGTCACTTATGTCTATAGCGGAATTTGCATACTTTGCCAAAATTTGGCCCTCTTTAACCCTCGCCTTTGGCTCCAAAAGCTTCTCGTAAAGCACCTTTCTTGTCCTCTCTTCTATCTCAAGGTTCTCAAAATACACTTTAAGCCCGGCCAGAGCTCTCCCGATATCCCCAGTAACGCAGACCAAGTCCCCAATTTTTGCACCGCTTCTCGTAAGTAATCTTTTAGTCTTTCCAAGAGCTATTCCATCAATTATCAGGTCACAGGCTTCATTTGTATCAGCACTTATTATTGGTGTTCTATAAAACTCAGATGCCTTAGCAATTCCCCTTGAAATCCCTTCTAAATACTCCATCTCAAAATCTCTTGGAACTCCAATGGAAAACAGAAATCCTATTGGTGTTGCACCCATGGCTGCAACATCACTAACATTCATTGTGAAGACCTTAAATCCTACCTGTTCAGGTGTCATTATATCAGGAACATCTGTAGTCCGCACTAACATGTCATTTGTGACCACTAACCATCCACTTTCCCATTTTATCGCACCAGCATCGTCTCCTAAAGGTAGATCTCCCTGAAGTTTAAGGTGTCTCATGAAGAGTTCTATTATCTCACGCTCCACATCGATCCCCCTTGATAGTACGTTCTATCCTCATTAAAAACCTTCGGAGAAAGAGATTTATAGATGAATCACCAAATCTCTAAGATAACCATGTTGAGGGTACAATCCCCAGGAAGGGTTAATCTGATAGGAGAACACACCGATTATACGCTTGGTTACGTAATGCCTATGGCAGTTAATCTTTACACTGTCCTTGAAGGAGAAAGAGACGAAAATGTGAACATTTACTCGGATTATTTTAGAGAATGGCGTTCTTTTACACTTAATGAGCTTAAAAAAGAAAATTCTTGGATAGATTATATCAAAGCAATCTACTGGGTACTACTGAAGAAAAAATACGAAATTCGAGGTATTAAAGGACGAGTTTATGGAGATTTGCCCCTTGGAGCTGGCTTAAGTTCTTCTGCAAGTTTTGAATTAGCAACACTGGCTTTTTTAAACAGAGCATACAATCTGCACCTCCCTCTGCGGGATATGGCATTAATGGCCCAAGAGGCAGAAAACAAGTTTGTTGGAGTACCATGCGGGATATTGGATCAGTTTGCAATTACTTTTGGCAAAAAGAATCATGTGATTTTTCTAGACACTGACACTTTAGAGTATGAGTACATTCCATTCCCGAAAGATGTTAGTGTTGTGGTGTTTTACACGGGTATCAAGAGAGAACTGGCCTCTTCTGCCTATGCCGAAAGAAGACAAATTGCAGAGGAAGTTTTGCGGATTTTAGGTAAGAGAACTTCCAAAGAAGTTAATGAGAGCGATCTAACACACCTCCCTTCATTCTATCGTCGCTTCTTTGGATACATCATACGAGAAAACAGGCGAGTTATACAAGTTAGACGGGCTTTGAGAAAAGGTGATATCATTGAAGTAGGTGAAATTCTCACACGAGCCCATAGGGATATTGCAAGAAACTACGCTGTAAGCTGTGAAGAGCTGGATTTCTTTGTGAATAAAGCTATTGAACTCGGAGCTTATGGTGCAAGACTGACTGGAGCGGGTTTTGGAGGATCTGCTATAGCCTTAGTTGAAGAGGAAAAAGCAAAAGAATTCGGGGAGGCTATCCTAAGAGAATACAAAAAGAAGTTCCCATGGAATGCAAAGTACTTCATCGTAAAGCCTTCCGATGGGGTGAAATAAGTGAGAGCATTGGTTTTCCATGGGAATTTACAATATGCAGAGATTCCAAAAAATGAAATTCCTACAGTTATTGAGAAAGCGTATTTTTCCGTTATCTCAAAGTTAATTAAAGCTGAAATTCCCTTTGGTCTTAATATAACTGGTTACACTCTTGAAATCCTTCCCAATGAAATAATTTCTCTAATCAAAGAAGGCATTGAAGTTGGTTTAATTGAAATCCTCGGAACCAGTTACACCCACGCAATTTTGCCCCTCCTTCCTCTTGACCGAGTTGAAGCACAGGTACAGAAAGACAAAGAAGTTAAGGAAGAAATCCTAGACACTTCTCCAAAAGGCTTCTGGCTTCCAGAGCTAGCCTATGATCCAATAATTCCCGCAATACTGAGAGACCATCAATATGAATATTTATTTGCAGACGGTGAAGCAATGTTGTTCTCAAATCATCTAAATTCTGCAATAAGACCTATAAAACCCCTTTATCCTCACCTTATACGAGCCCAACGGGGAGAGGGGTTTGTGTATCTCAATTATCTTCTTGGTCTTCAAGAGCTGAAAAGAGCAGTTAAATTAGCTTTTAGTGGTAAAGTGACTCTTGCAGCAGTTAAAGAGATCGACGCAGTTCCAGTATGGGTAGCCATAAATACCACCATAATACTTGGAATCGGAAAGTTTCCATTAATGAATCCAAAGAAAGCAGCCTCTTGGATAAAGGAAAAAGATGAAATACTTCTGTATGGCACAGACATAGAGTTTCTTGGCTATCGCGATATTTCAGGCTATAAAATGGATATTGATGCTCTCTTAATGCTCCTTGATCATCTCAATGATAGGATATGCCCGCCTTCGGAGCTTAAGCACAGTGGAAGAAGACTCTACCTAAGAACCTCAAGCTGGGCCCCAGACAAGAGTTTGGACATATGGACCAAAGATGAAGGCAATGCACGATTAAATATGCTCTCCATAGGATTAGATGGAGAATTAGCATTCTTTGCAGAGAACAGCGATGCCAGAGGGTGGGAACCTCTTGTCGAAAGAAGACTAGATGCATTTAAAGCAATTTATGAGTCCTGGAGGGGTGAGAATGAGAAATCTTAGAAGGAAGATCTCAATTGTATTGCTCGTACTGATGGCAGCTTTTTTGATGGCTGATCAGAATCTTCTGCCTCCAAATTACCAGCAAATAATGGAGGAATTTGGAATTACTGAAACACAAATGGGCCTTGTTTCAACGATTTTTGTAGCCACAAGTGCCCTGATAACAATAGTTTGGGGTTTCTTATCTGACATAGGACAGAGAAAAAAGCTCCTTGTTATTGGAGTCCTTCTCGGAGAGATTCCATGCTTTCTAACAGCCTATGTTCAAAACTACTATCAGTTACTGGCAATGCGGTTTTTAACTGGTATCGGAATAGGCTCTATAATTCCCATAGGGTACTCCTTAATAGCAGACATGTTTGAAGAAGAAAAGAGAGGAAGAGGATACGCATATATCGAAACCGCATTTGGATTCGGTACTCTCTTCGGTATGATAGTAGCAGGACTTATAGCCAGCTGGAGACCACCTTTTATAATTGCAGCCGTACCAAACTTTGTTCTAGCCCCCCTATTTTATATAATAGCAGAAGAACCCAAACGAGGAGAAGGAGAAAAAGAACTTAAGGAGGTTCTGGAAAAGGGCTATGAGTACACGTACCGACTGAATAAAGAAGTTATCAAAAAATCCCTTAAAACGAGGACTAATATCCTCATATTCATCCAGGGAATAATAGGCACTGTTCCATGGGGAGTTATAATGTACTGGCTTGTCTCGTTCTTTATAGTCACGAGAGGTATGGACAAAAGCACAGCTACCTTTGTACTCCTGCTGGTAGGAGTCTCAACCGTTATAGGGAGCCTTTTAGGAGGATTTGCAGGCGATTACTTTGAAGCACGACAAAAAGGTGGAAGGGCTGTAATTACCGGGCTTGCAATATTCTTTGGAATGATAGCTGCCATAGGCATAATTCTATATCCCCTCCCCAGCAAATTAAGCTTGATTCACTGGATTGGACTTGCAATATATTCACTCCTCTTAATCCAATTTGTCTCATATGCAGGACCAAACGTAAGGGCCATAGTGTCACAAGTTAATCTTCCCGAAGATAGAGGAACCGTGTTTGGTCTCTTTAACATCCTTGACAATGTAGGTAAAGCCACAGGTCCCTTGTTTGGTGGATTTTTAATTGAGGCCTTAAGAGAGATGGGATATTCCGATGCACTAGCTTACAAATATACACTCTTAATAGGAAGTCTCTTCTGGATTCCGTGTGCAGCAGTCTGGCTCTGGATACGGAAAAGCTATCCAGAAGATAGAGATGCTGTAAAAGAAATACTCAAGAAGAGAGCCGAAGAGCTCTCAAGGGCCTTTTAACCCATATTTTCGAATTAACTCATCGCTTATCTCTTTTTTCTGTGCTATTTCTCCATACACGTATGCACTTTCCCTCGGTTTTCGTTTAAAGGTTGTATAATCAACTTCTATCAACCCAAATCTTGGAGCAAAACCCTCTCTCCATTCGTAGTTATCCATTAGAGACCAATAAAAATATCCGTTTACATTATAACCTTCCTCGATAGCCTTGTGTACATATTGAAGATGCTGAATAATAAATTCTTTCCTCCATTCATCATCTAGTGTTGCTATGCCATTCTCGGTAATATATATCGGTCTTTCGTATCGTGAAACTTTAACTATTGCTTCATATATTCCCCTTGGATACACGCTCCATCCCATCTGAGTTTTCCTTTCACTTAGCTCAGCCAACCTTGCATCAAAAAAGAACTTGAGAGGGTTCCAGCTATACTTTACTTCACTCGCTGTGTAATAGTTGACCCCTATAAAATCAACATCGCTCTCAGGAACAGTATAAGTGCTAAGAACACCTCTAAACTTACCACTCCATATTGCATCGAGGAAATTCCAATTAAAAAGATTATCTGCCTTTTCTGCCGCTTTTTTGTCTCGTTTCATATCACTTGCTGCGAGCATTATGGGTATGTTCTTTACTATCCCAACTTTAAGCCTGCTACTAAGAATTTCATACGCCAATGCATGGGCCTTTAGAAGGTTTGCAGCCACTTTAAATGCTTTGAATGGACTCTTTACAAAAGGAGGCCAATAAGCGGTTAAGTAACCCATCATAACATAGACCATTGGTTCATTAAAAGTTGCAACAAGTTTAACACCCTTCAAAATACCAACAACTGTCTCAACGTATTGCTCCCAGTATTTTAGGTTTTCTTCTTTTGCAAATCCTCCTCTCCGCATAAACCAGAGAGGAGAAGTAAAATGATGCAATGTTACATTCGGAGTTATGCCACTCTTAAGTAGAAGCTCAATAATCTCCCGATACCTGTTTAATGCATTTTCGTTTATTTTCTCCTCCTCTGGAAAGATGCGACTCCACTCTATAGAAAACCGATAGCCATCATACCCAAGGGAATGCATCAGTATTATATCTTCTTTATAAAGTTCCCAGTGGTTGCAAGCTTTGTTGGACTTATATGGAAGTTTGTCCATCTGTTCATAATACCACCAATCGTTCCATTTGTTATTACCCTCAATCTGATGGGAAGAGGTAGCAGTCCCAAAAATGAACTCATCAAAAAATTTTATCCCCATTAACTCCACCAAAAAATTAATACTCTTCCAAATCTAATTAGTCTTACGGTGATAAGATGAGAGAACTCCGTTATAATCCCTTGCTCGGCCAGTGGATCATGGTATCTGCGGAGAGAGAAAAACGGCCCTGGAGGCCAAAAGATTTTTGTCCTTTCTGCCCAGGTGGTGAAGAGACAGGTTATGGGTGGGAAGTGCTCTCACTTCCTAATCGTTTCCCAATGCTTTCTTTCAACACCCCTAAACCCGAAAGTAAAGGGTTTTATAAAAAAGCTCGCGCTCTTGGCCAATGCAGTGTTATAGTGGAGACCCCAGAGCATAAATTGAAAGACTTGGAGGAACTCTCCATAGAGCAAATGACTAAGGTTGTGCAGCTGTGGAGGCAAATCACAGGAGAATTAAAAAACAACCCTCATATTGCATATCTATCAATTTTTCGAAATAAGGGTGAAGAAATAGGTGTGAGTTTAACCCACCCCCATGGGCAATTGTATGCTCTGCCTTTCATACCGTTGAAGGTTCGATTAAAGATTGAGAATTCCAGAAGGTACTATAATCGATTTAAGAAATGTCTATTCTGCAAGATATTAGATGAGGAGCTAAAAGGAGAACGGCTGATCTACGAAAATAATGACTTTATTCTCTTCCTACCTTTCTTTGCAAACTGGCCTTTTGAAGTACACATTTATCCAAAAAGGCACGTCCAATGGCTCACTCAACTAACCCAAGCAGAAATCCTCAACTTAGCGGATATCCTAAGAGTGACTACAGGCACCCTTAATTCTCTTTTTGAAAGGCAAATGCCATACGTGATGAGCGTGTATCAAGCTCCCTTTAAAGGAGAGTACTCCTTCTATCATCTGCACATTGAGTTTTATCCACTTCTCAGAGAAAAAGATAAACTAAAATATGCTGCTGGGATAGAAATGGGTACATGGGAGTTCACCTACGATGGAATCCCAGAAGAAAACGCCCAAAAACTTAAAGAAGTCTGTAAAAAGATCAAAAACAAAATAGGTATGAGAGGAAAATGCACTTAATTTCTTTAAAAGGCTTAAAATTTGCTCTACAGTGAAAACCTCATCCTTTAGTTTGGAAAGAGGCTAGATCTACCTTTTTATCCTCATGATACCGGTATCATCCCTAAAGACACTTCTTTTGTATCCAATGGGAGTAATCTCATTAATGATCTTGAGGACGAAATTTTCAAGGAGTAAGCAATAATTACTTATATAGTTAAGAGGTTAAAAGGCACTTGAGGAAGGAACATGGGGAAAACAGTTGGTATTCTCCTCGCGGGTGGCAAAGGAGAAAGAATCGGTAGTCCTATACCAAAACAGTTCCTATATGTCGGGAACAAGATGCTGATTGAGTATTCAATTGAAAAGCTAGAGAAAACAGAAGAAATTGATGAGATATATGTCGTTAGCGATTCTCAATACAGTAAGATAATTGAACATCTTAAGAATAGATATTCCAAACTCACAAAAATTATTAATGGGGGCAGAACAAAAAACGAATCTTTCAAAGACGGTGTCTTAGCACTAGATGAAGACGTGGAGAGAGTAATAATCCACATTGCAGACCGACCTTTTGTATCTTCGTATGTACTTAGCGAGATGATAAAACTCTTGAACAGATATGATGTGATAAGTTTCTGTTCAAAAATTCCGAGTTATGTGGTAAGGGTTAATGGAGGATTTGTATCCAAAGTCCTGAATAGACAGGAATTGAGGCTTTGTAAATCACCTGTCGCTTACAGAAGTGAAATTCTTAAAACCTTAATAAATATGGTGCCAAACTCAGAATTTTTGAATATTGAGAGTGACATAGAACTTCTCCGCAAATATCTACCAGAGGTAAAGATTTATGTCTATGAATCAACGAGTTTCAACTTCAAGATAACGTACAAAGATGACCTTCGAGTTACTTCCCTCTTACTTCTCAATGGAGCTTAGCGGCCAGAAGTACTCTATAACTCTGTCACTGGATCTATCATCTTTGTATTTAAAAAACAAATCTCTAAGCCAAAGCCGTTCCTTTTCCCATTTTTTAGGATTCTCAAAAGCTTCGTCCAAAGCTTTCAGTAATTCATCCACAGTCTTTACTTTATCTCCTGGAGTCCAAAGTTCAAAGGGCTCCAAAACAAATCCTCTTGTTTCACAATATTTTTTCTTATCTGGAATATAGAATATTACCGGCCTATTTAAAAGAAGGTAATCTCTAAATACAGAAGAATAATCTGTCACCAAAATATCTGCTGCAGGAAGAATATCATAAAGTGTCAACCCTGCTTCCATCAACTCTTGGTTGGTTATTACCCTAATGTACTCATCAGAATACTTTTTAACAAACATCTCATCATGTGGATGAGGTTTGAAAATAAAAAGTGCCTCTCTTTGTTTCAAGTATTCTCTAAATTCCTGGTCTTTTACGAGGTTAGTAAATAGCTCCTGCGTAACTCTCCTATCATAATCCCTGAAAGTCGGCAAGTAAAATACGATCCTTCTGTTTTTAATCTTTGAGCATAAGAGGCTCTCTAGCCTTTTTAGCGCCTCTCCTTTTCCTTTAAAGAGTGCATCACATCTGGGCATACCCAAAACTAAGATCTTTTCTGGATGTATGTGGAAAATTGCAGAAAACAACACCTTTGTAAACTCAGAGGTTGCAACAACATAGTCTATTTTTCTTAGAATACTTTTTAAAATAAGTTTCCCAACCCAGTTCTGGTATCGTTTGTCAAACCAAAAACCTCTTTTTCCTGGAACTGCATGCCAGATCATAACTCCAATTTGATTTTTAGCCTTCCAGTAAGGAATTCTCTGAGAAGAAAATATGTATTTTGACCTCAATAACTGCCACAGATATTCAATTGTTCCATACATAACAAACTTTGTATTTTCACGCTTTTCAAACATCCCCTTATTTTCAACAGGCCATATAAACTTATAATCCTTAAACTGTCCCAGCTCTTTCATTCGTTCATAAATGTACCTCATATTGCCAGCAAAAGGAGGGTATGAAATAAGCATTATTCTCTTAGAGTCTTTCGGGATAAGAATACTTATTATGGCTAGGAGATGAGACCCTACAAAAACAACGAAAAATTTAAACCTTTGGGGCAAGAGTTCTATCACTCTATGAAATACCTTCCATCTCATATTCTGTCATCCCGAATTTTTGATAGTTCCCCCAAAGACTCTAATATAGTCAACGTAAATCTTAAGATTTGTTTAATGCTGCAATTAACCAAGTATTTTGATTGCTAACTTTCTATTTGTTTTCAGAAGTTAAATCAATTATGCTAACCTCATTCCTAGAGTAAACATTCTATATCAAAAACCCAGAAGAAGTTTCAATGAGAGAAAATTTAATCAGTTTTTCTTTAAAAAGCTTAAGATTGAACTTTGTTTGGGCTTATAATACACGTCTTCTCCCCTAACCTCAATGTTCTCGAGATCTTCAAGTTTTGCTCTTTTAACTTCCTCAGGTAGTTTTATCTCTCCGTATTTTCCTCCTCCACCAGGAACAACAATAAGTTTCTCATTCCTGAAAGCCCAGATTGCTTTCGCTATGTCATTCCCAATAAGCTCTGCTATAGCCTCTATAGGAGCATCAACAAGAACCCTGATCTCACTTCCAAATTCTTTCAGAAGACGTTCCCATATACTCTTTACAGACTTAGTTTCAACTCCTTTGTTGAGAACCATTGCGATTATTTCAGCCAGCGGTGCAAGGTGGAGGTAAGGAGGCCTGTCTTTGGGCTTTTCATCTGTATCTGCAAGCTCAAGAATCCTATCGTGAACGCCCTTCTTTATAATCCCCCCGCAGAGTTCACATCTCCATCCCAGTCTCTTTGCATCTTCAAGTCGGTATTTGGTATAACACCTTGAACATGCGGTCAAGTGATATTTTCCGAGTCTTGGATCTAAACCAGCGTTAAGAATAATCCTTCTTCCACCCTGTTTCAAGATAGCTTTTCTAACTTCCTCAAAAGTTGCTTCCTTGATCTCAAAACGGTTAAATTCTCTTCCAAGGCGATGCGGTTGTGGAGAATGAGCATCAGAATTTGATAAATACACGAGTTTATGATGGGCTTTAATCTTATCAGCCATGTATGAATCAGCAGAAAGCCCTAATTCAAGAAAATGAATTTTTACGTTATTATATGCCTCTTTTAAGCTGTTGTACTCTTTATATAATGCAGTCCATGGGGTAAAGGCATGACTTGGGCCAATTAGAGCCCCCACCTCGTTTGCCAAGTCCGCTATTTCAGCAGCATTTATTGTTAAATGGGGCCTACCCTCACTATTAATGTCGTTAGAATAGCGCCCAAGTCTTTCTCGCATTTCTTTTACTGCTTCAATATTAGGAAAGAGAAGAAGATGATGTACCCTTTTATTATCCTCAACCTCTGCTGTAAGAAGAAACTTTATTCCCTTTATTTCATAAGTACCCTCATCAACTTTTTGAGCATATTTAAGGAGTTCCTCTTCCCATTTTGGGTTTAAAATATCTCCAGTACCAACAATCCCCAATCCTTTAAGCTTTGCATTTTCAGCTAAAATTGGAAAAGTCATAAGCTTTGAAACAGCCTTAGAATACCGTGAATGAATGTGAAGATCTGCATCAACAAACATAAAGACACCTCAAAAAGGAGAAAATAAGTCAGAGGTATCCTCTATCCTCCTCTTCGTGAGTTGGCTGTGGAACTTGTTGCTCAAACATTGCCCTCTGCATTTCCTGTACTTTCCTGAGGATTTCTTCAGTTTCCTTGGCCCTCTCATCAAGTGCACTCATGTCTAATTCTAGGTTAAGCACTTTAGCTACAACGCTTAAAACTGCCTTTGCAGCCTTTGCATCCACAATGTACCCAAGGCTCTCTCCAAGGAAACATGCTCCCTTCATTCCTCTGAGTTTTCCGATTCCTAAGAGAAGACCTGCAGCTCCAACGATTGCTCCTCCTTCGTCCTCTCTGAGAATCACTGGGAGCCCTTTGTACTTTTCCTTTGTTTCTAGATCAGTGAAGGAAGCAAGAACCTTCGGTTCTCCCTCAAGTTCAGGAACTTGATAACCGCCCATTGTGATTATTTCCCTTGTGCCGAACTGCTCAACAAAGTCAAGCATCTTCCCTACAACCTCAAAATGCCCATAACTGTCGGTTGGAGGAACCTGGGTGTCTCCAGTAATAATTATCAAGTCTCTATGCTCTTCATCTGGACTTTTCCAGTAGTAAAACTCATTTCTCATTAGATCTACCGTTGAATCTTTCTTCACTATAACCTGATGCATGAAGTGAGGAGAATAAAGTTCAGCAAACTTCTTTGCATTGAGTTCTTGAATCAGATGCTCTGCAGCGAGTTTACCAACTAATCCTATACCTGGAAGCCCTTCTATAAAGACTGGATCATATATTTCTGGTTTTTCATAGACAACTATAATACTCTCTTTCATTTTTTCACCCCTATACCAAGTACTTCCTTTTTCAGTTTCCTCCTGTACTCCCCATATGGATCTTCAGGGGAAAACTTTGGAGGATGAGCTAGCTTTGTCTTTTCACCACAAACTGGACAAGTCTCTTTTAAAGTGTACCGTCCACACTTTGGACATTTCTTAATCCTAAACCTCATGCCTCTCTCCTCTTTATCTTCCGAATCTTCTTCTCTTTTCTTATTAAAGAAGCCTCTCCACCAGCTTGTTTTATAACATTTAATATCTCAGAGGCTATTTTCTCTAGTACTCCTTCGGCTTTGTAATAGTCCGGAGCTGTGATATCTATTCTATATCTCGGAGCTCCAAGATAACTGAACTTAACCTCAATTCCTTCTTCCTCGTTTGCTCGATCTCTTGCTTTTATCAAAGCCTCCCTAATAACCTCAACTCCATTTGGTGTTGCCACTGTGATTTCAAACTCCGCATCTATCGTGACAGTAGGAATCTCAACATAATTCGTTATAATTTCTTCTAAAACAGGAAGCCATTCATCTAAAATGAGATCTTTAAGAACCTCTATACCATTCTGAGCAGCATCTTCAAAAGCGGCGTAAACCTCCCCATATTCCTCTTCCAAGGGAACCCAAACTTCTCTCCATGCAGTCTCAAAATCCTTCCCTAATTTTTCAGCCGCTATTCTTAAGAGATTCTCTGCTTTTTGGCCTCTCTTAAATTCTTGAAGTTTTGCTTTTCTCTCCTGTTGTTTGACTCTTTTGAGGCTGAGATCTATATGACCCTTACTTGGATCAACCCTTATAACTTTTGCAACAATCTTCTGCCCTTCTTTTAGATAATCCCTAATGTTCCTCACGAAAGTGGGAGCAACTTCACTTATATGCATAAACCCCTCTTTTCCTGGATACTCATCAAGCGTTAAGAATGCACCGTAGTTGTGAATACTTTTAACAGTAGCTATAACAAACTCTCCTTCCTCCGGAAATTCTCTAGCTCTCCTCGGCATTTTCATCATCTCCCGAAATTTTATCCCACTAATTGGTAGCTATTATAAGTTTTTAAGGTTTTGGAGAAAAGATTGAGAAAAGAAATCACTCAAGAACCTCAAGTATTTTAGCCTTTATAATACCTCTACCACCAGCAGGCTCTACCAGAGTAGAGCCACAAACTAAACAGCGGACTTTTGTAGCAGGATTGCTGAAAACGATTTGTTCGTTTCCACAGTCAATGCACTTGACCCTAAGGAATCTTGATCTTGGCATGGGGATAAGGTTCTTGGGAATTGCCATCTTTTCTCACCTCACACGAGTTCAAACTTCTTCACTCTAAATCCTTCTCCTCTTGTGTGAGCCTTTCCGCACTCTGTGCACCTGTATCTCAAATCAAGCTTCTTTACTGGTTTCTCTCTTCCAGCGGGGTTTGGCCTTGGGAAACCTTTGTAACCCTTAAGAATTCTCCTGAATCTCCTTTGACCTGCACTAAGCTCACTTCTAGGCCTCTTCTTGACCTTTTCTACTTTGTGAATCGTGTGCTTTCTACAAAATGGACAGTATGTTCTTATTTGCTTTGGATACTTCATTTTTCCACCTCCCTCGTACGCCCGGTAGGTTCCTTCCCGGACACCCCCGAGCATGAACCCATGACAGTTCGAGAACCCTTATGTTGAACCCTTTAAAACGTTTTTGGAAGTATTCTCAAGAGCCTCACTAAGAACAAAAAGTATCTCTTAAAAAAGCTGAAGTATAAGCGGAATTAGAAATGGAGCTACTGCGGTCAAAATAAACCCATGAACAAATGCCAAAAGCGTTATCTCTGTGCCTCCAAACTTTGCCATTATTGGAAGAGTAGTATCCATTGTCGTGGCCCCTCCCATCACAATTCCAACTTCTCTTGGGATTTTCTGTATGGCAATTGGATAAAAGATTATGGTAAGAATCTCTCGAGTTAGGTTTGCAAGAAAGCCTATCACACCATAAACCGGGGAATACACAGCCAAAAGAGGACCCGTAAGGGAGTACCACCCAAAACCAGCTGAAATCCCTAAAGCCCACTTCAAAGGTATTCTCAAAAGCAATGATGCTAAAAAGCCACCAAGTAACGAACCTATAACTGTTGCCATTGGAAGTAAAAGGGCCATCCTGCCAAGTTTCTTAAGTTCTTCTCTAAGGCCTTTACTTTTACCTATGTCCATTCCAATGATAAATATCAAGAGGTAAAGCATGATCTCATATAAGTTTCCAAAATCAAAAGTAGTGGTTTTTCCAACAATCATGCCCAAAATCAGAGATGCTAAGACAAAATAAAGAAAGCTCACCTTCTCACCCCCACAAGGGCTACAAATAAACTTCCCAATATCGTAAAAGAAGCAAATACTAAGGAATATATTAAAAGTCTAAATGCATCAATCTCAACCCTTCCCGCTTCAACCCCCATAAAGAAGATCAATAAGAGCAGGGCTATACTCATAGGCTTGTCCATGCTGAATTTAACTCTGTTTCTGAACAGATAACCTGCTAAGACTCCAATTATGAGCGGGATGAAGATGTTCATATCTTAGCCTAAAGTACATAATAGTAATAAAGTTAACGTTACACACATTTTAGGAGTGCCTCATAATCCTCCCTGCTAAGCCTCCATCCCATTGCACCAAAGTTTTCTTTGATATGAACTTTATTCGTAGCTTTAGGGATGGCAACTACATTTTCTTTCCATATAAGCCAGTTTAAAGCAACTTGTGCAGCAGTTTTGCCGTATTTAGCCCCCATCTCACTTAGGCATCTATTCCTTGCAAGACTTCCTTTTTCAAGCGGAGTATATGCCATTAGGGTTATCTTCTCTCTTTTCATATAGTCCAAGAGGCCACTATGTTCAGGCCTACGGTCTCTAAGAGAGTATTTAACTTGATTTACCACGATTTCATGTTTTTTCATAACCTCTTGACTCTGTTTGAGAAGATCCAAGTCAAAATTACTGACCCCTATATACCTTATTATCCCCTCATCTACAAGTTCTTCCAATGCATGAAGTGTCTCTTTTATTCTCTTAAAATCATCTATAGGCCAGTGAAGGAGGTACAAATCTATGTAAGTACCAAGTCTCTTCACACTTGCTCTTGCTGCCCTTTTAGCACTTTCATATCCAAAGTGGATGGGCCAGATTTTGCTTACTATGAAAATATCTTCTCGCTCAAACTCTTTAATCGCCTCACCAACAAGTTCTTCACTGTGGCCAGAGGCATAAAACTCAGCAGTGTCTATGAGATTCATGCCAAGTTCGAGACCATACCTCAATGCCTCAACGTTTTCTTTATCCCTTGAATAATCCGGGCTTTCCCAGCCTCCTACACCCCATGTCCCCATCCCTATGGCAGTGACTTTATCGTCACCTATTTTCTTTAAATCATTAAAAGGCTGCATTCTTTTCATCTTTCTCCCTCCACTCTTCAAGCAAAAGGCCGATTTCATTATACACCTTCACACTACTAAAGCCCTTATCTCTCAACACGTTGACAATATCTTTGATAATTCGCTTTTGTACATTCATAGCTATGGCCTGACAAAAGTGACACTCTGGAGTACTCCTCGCTAAGAAGAGCCACACCATAACGTTCTTACCTTCAACTGTAATACCATATACCAGTCCTTCATCTACTATGTTAAGCTCAGTTTCAGGATCTTTTACTTTTTTAAGTTCTTCTACTACCTCTCTAACTTCAGGGGGAAGTTCCTTAATTCTTCCTTTAGGTTTCTCTCTAATAAAGTCTAAAAATCCCATCTCTTTCACTTCTTCTCAAATTTTGCGAGTAAATTATTCCCCATATCGTATATATAGACTCGTGAAAACTTTACAAGGGCAAAGCGCTCCATTATGTCGCCTATTATTTTTGAATGTGCTATTGCAGCCCCACCTATCATATTATAGTAAGTGTTACTTTCCACCGCCAGCCATATCTCAAGAGTTTCCTCATTTACATTCAACCCCGCTATAAGCCCAGCATCAAGAAGGTTCATAGTACTTATAGGGTCGATAACAGTGCCAAGCTCCTTGAGAACTTCTTGATACTCCTTCGGATACTCTCGATCTTTTCTGTAAACTTTCATTTTATTCACCATTTCGAATTTAGAAACTATCACATAAAAACATTTTTGGACAAATATGACTACTGGATCTTTCTAACCTCAACCCAAGTTGAGTGATAAGCCGATCCATTACCGTATCCCTCTACAGTCTCATCCGTTGTAAGAAAGTTTACATTCCATCCAAGTATCTTGGCCCAGAAGGCTTTGTAAAGGAGAGCAACGCCCTCTGGAATGTCTTCACTTAGTTTTACCCTTGTTCTTATTCTCCCATTCTCGTTAAATATCTCTACTTCGTCATTTTCATGTATATCCCTCTCCTTAGCATCTTTTGGATTCATATGAAGATATGGATCAATTATATTGTATGTATTATGATACTGGCTTGTTATGGTCATCTTCCAAGTTGGGCTAAGGAGTTGAAGTCCTTTCCTTCTCCTCGATTTGTATTCCGGAAATGGAGACAAGCCTCTATTAAGTGCTCTTTGAGAGTAAAACTCAATTTTTCCACTTGGAGTATTGTATGTTCTTTCTTGTAAAGGAATTTTAACAAAACCTGCTTTTCTAAGCTCTTCAAAACGTATTCCATTGATTTCCAGAACTTTTTTAATGACCTCTTCATCAGTCTCATAGAGGTGAGGATTCTCTATTCCTAACGCCTTAGCCAACAATCTTGTGACTTCACTGTTGCTCTTTCCATAAATCCTCATAACTGGTTCATTAAAGGCCACATACCTATGGTAATAAGAATCTGCAATATCATATCGTTCAAAGAACGTATTCGCTGGAAGAACAACATGAGAATAAAGGGCAGTGTCAGTAAGAAATATATCATGAACCACAACAAAAACATTATTATCTTCTATAGCCTTTCTCAACCGATTTTGATTTGGAAGGGAAGCAAATGGATTTGAATTATACACATAAAGGAATTTTATTTCTCCATTTTCAATATATTCAGCGAGCTTCATTTGAGGAATTTTCCTAGCAGGTTTCGTACGGAGAAATTCTCCCTCAGCATAACTCTTATCAATGGTCTTCATGTCATAAATAAAGCCAAACTTATGACCAACAAGGGCCGGAAGTATCGCAATTGCCCTTATGGCCTCACCACCACTAAAAGATCGTTGGAAACCATAACCAATGTGTATAACTCCCTTTTTCTCTGCGTATTCAAAAGCAAATTCCTCAATTCTTTCCTTCTCAATCCCTGTTTCACCGCTTACAAAGTTCATATCAAAGCGATCCAGGTATTTTACAAACTTCTCAAATCCATAAACTTTTTCTCTAATAAATTCCCTGTCATATAATTCATTCTCTATAATGAGCCTTGCAACACCAAGGGCAAAAACCACATCCGTATTGGGCCTAATTTGAAAGAACTTCTCACATCTCTTTGCAGTCTCAGTCTTTATAACATCCACAACCCACTTTTCAAGACCATATTTCTCAGCAAGCATGAACCCATGAAGGTTCGTCCATACTGGATTTATGCCCCAATAAACTATGAGCTTTTGATTTTTCAGCTCCTCTGGATCCATACCAACGGCCGTCCCATAAACATCCTTCAGTGCCTCTTGACCAGCCCTATCACATATCCCATAATCGAGCATTGAAGTGTTAAGATAATGAAAGAGACGCAATGGAAAGGCATAATTAACGACTCCACGATCTCCAGCATAATTATACACTAAAACACTCTCACTACCATATTTGCGTATGATTTCCATTAAACGATTTGCGACAAGGTTTATTGCCTCTTCCCAGTTAGTTTCTTTAAAATCTTCTGTCAAATCTCCCCTAATAAGAGGAGTTTTAAGTCGATCCTTGCTATGAAACCACTTGGGGAGTAATGCACCCTTAGGACACAAAAAACCCTGTGTTATTGGGTGAGAGGGATTTCCCCTTACTCTCAACTTTCCTTCATGGATCTCACTTATTATTGAACATGTGTCATAACAGTCCCGCATACAGACGTTAAACATCCGAAACACCTAGTACGATATGGATATCCTTTTAGCTGCTTCTCTCTGAACCAATATATGTCCAACCGTTCTAGGGAGGGTTACAAGATCCCCTGCCTTAAATGGCCCGTACTCTCTTAAACGTTCATCTAGGACCTTTGGAATATCCTGGAGAAGAATATAAGCGTTGAAAATCCTTCTATCGCTCGTGACCTCCACTTCTTTTGTTTCCTCTATTGAGACTTCTTCTTCAAATGCTGGTATTTCCTCTCTATGAATAAAGGCCATAATAACAGAGAAAAGCTTCTTCTCATCACTAATAAGGTTAAACGGGCGTCCCTCAAAAGCCATGTCAACTATTTTGTGGAGTCTAATCTTGAGAATCTCCTTAACCAACTTCTCCGCAACGCTTAGTTCCGCCAGGTAAAGTTGTTCATCGACTTCTTCCCCTCTCTCCTTGGAGGATTCTGCTCTGAGCTTTAATGCTTTTATAAGACTATCAAACTCTTCATAAAAATCATCATCTAACAAAGTCAACTCTGTTGATGACAATTCCATTTCTAGAAGTTCTCTAAGCTTCCCTAGATCCAAATTGATCACCTAAAAAAGATATTAAAAAGGATCATTCCTCAACACGAGGAGCCAACAGGAATGTGAGTCTTCCTTCATCTCTTATTGGGTAGTCCATCTGAAGAGGCATTTCATTTCCGAACTTGAGCACTACCTCATCTGCTTTGCCAATTCCCTTGACCATGTCCGCGAGATAACTGACACCATAAGCACTTTTGGTTTCTTCTTCCACATTCAAGTCAAGCAAACCCTCGTCTTCAAGAGTGAGCTTGATTTCGACTTCTTGGGTTTCTCCCTCTGCTTTCATAACAAACTCATTCTCCTTTGCGAGGAACTTAATACTATCACTGACGAGGGAAGCATCTTTTACAGCTTCCTTGAGCACCTCTCCCAGTACCATAGCCCTAGCTGTGAATGGAAGTTCTGGCAGTTCAAGTTCTAGTTCTTCAACCTCAATTAAGGGGAGTCTAAAAGTCCTTTTTGCAGTCCCCTCAAGAGTAACCTCAAGAAAGTTTTCCTCTCCTTTTCTAAGAACAAGAATGTCCTTACCCTTTCCTCTCTTGAGAATTTTCTTGAAGTGATCCATGTTAACTCCTACAGTCTCCTCCCCATCGATATCATACTTACTAAATATGCCAGCAGGAAGATTGAGATCAATCAGAACTACTCTACTTGGATCCATTGCTCTCATCGAGATTCCTTCTTCAGTAACTTTGAATGCAGCTTCATCGATTAAGTTGCTTGCTGTGTCAATCAAGCCTGCGAATTCTTTCGCTCCATCAAAAACTATTTCAAATGGCATCTTCACCCCTCCATATCATTGAGAATTTTAGCCATCAACCTAACTCTTTCTTTACCTCTCAATAAATAAGTTTTTCCATTATTCACATCAGGTAACCTCTTATAAGCTTCGTCTAATTCCTTTAAAGCTTTTTCTACAAGGCGTTTAAGCACTTCTATCTCAAGTTCTCTCATATATGCCACCGTTATTCATAACTCCTCCAAGTGTACCCACACTTTGTACATCTATAGAAAATCGTTGAAGGCTCATCTCCTGCTCTAGTCTGCAATTCCCACCAATAAGCCTCATTATTCCCACATTTTGGACATGTAACTTTAGCCTTTGGAAGTGTGGCAACGTCTTGTTCTATCACTGGGATGTCTTCTCTTTCATGTTTAATGTTCTGTTTTATCTTATATCTCTCAGCTGTTTCTGGGTCAAGAGGCTCCTCATAACCGCATTTTCTACAAATAAAAACTCCCTTCTTCTTGTTTGGCAGCATTATGCTCCCACATTTTGGACAGAATTTCATTATTTTCACCCCCTAACCTAAGACAAGGTTGTAGGGATTGGAATAAAAAGTTTTGCCATGGTTAAAACCAAGCCTCTGGATTCTTATAACTTCCAAGAACTACATGGGTTATCACGTTTTCTATTTCTGGATAATTATTACCCAACATATGAAGGAAGTCGTTTAGTTCATCTACATTTTTGAAGTATGCCCTCACAATTAAGTCCGTATCTCCTGTAATCTCCCATACATCCTCTACATGAGGTAATTTGTACAACTTTAGTGCCACTGGTCTAGGGAGACCTCGCTTAACTTTAAGCTCTAAAAGAACTTCCAGTTCATATCCGAGCTGTTTATGATCCACATCTATTGTAAATCTTTTAATGATACCATTCTCAACCATTTCTTGAACTTTGTTATAGCAAGTTACGCTGGTAGTATTACACTTTTTTCCTAGTTCTTTATAAGTTGCTCTGGACTGTTTATAGAGTTCTCTAAGTATCCCCAGATACAATTCGTTAATATTCTTCACATAACACCACCTTGACAAAACTATATCTCTAATTTTATTTAAAATTTCCGATTTTTGTTTAATATTATTAAGCAAACTTGTGAAAATAATTAAATAAAGTAAGAAAGAAAACTAGGTGATCCTTGTACTTGTAGTAGGAGGAATGTGCCATGTTGCCCGCTATTGTATATGTTATAGTAGTATTATATCTCCTAACATTGTTAGGGATAGGCCTATATTCCGCGAGGCTAGTAAAAACAGATATAGACTTTATGTTAGCCGGAAGACGACTGGGACCAATACTTATTGCTGGAACTCTTGCTGCCACTGAGGTAGGTGGCGGAAGTTCAATGGGTGTGGCCCAAAAGGCATTTACTGATTGGGGATTATCCTCCGCATGGTACGTCCTGACAATGGCAATAGTATTTATCATCTTGGCATTCTTAGCACCGAAGCTACGTTCTACAATGGTTGCTACCGTCCCTGAGTTCTTTGCAAAAAGATATGGAAAAGAAAACCACATATTGACAGCCATAGTATTGTTGCTACCAATGATAGGACTCACAGCAATCCAGATCATGGCTTCAGGAATTGTCCTCTCAATACTTCTAGGAATCGATTTCAAGATTGCCGTTCTTATCATGGGAGCAGTAGCAGTCTTTTACTCTGTAATGGGCGGCCTATGGAGTGTGACATTAACTGATATTTTCCAGTGGGTCTGTGTAGTAGGTGGAATCATTGTTGCAGTTCCATATGGACTAAAAGTAGTAGGTGGATGGGATACTTTAACCTCAACCCTAGAACCATGGAGATTTAGCATAACTGCGGGAATAGGTTGGGAAACTATAATAAGTCTAACAATAATGTATCTTGCCAGTTTTACAGTAGGGCAGGAATATATACAAAGATATTTTGCAGCCAAAGATGATAAATCTGCAAAAACAGGTTCAATCATTGCTGCCATAACTTACTTTATCTTTGCATGGTTCCCAGCAATTTTAGGACTTATAGCCTTAGCTTACATAAAGATGGGACACACAATCCCATACATTGACCAATACGGAACTAGATATGTCCTTCCTGGTTTTGCTGTAGTTGCATTGCCCCCTGTTCTATTGGGTATTCTCTTTGCAGCATTAGTCTCAGCGACAATGTCAAGTGCAGATTCTGATCTTGTTGCTGGAACTGCTATTTTCGTCAATGATATTTACAAACCTTACATCAATCCTAATGCTACACACGAAGAATTAGGAAAAGTATCAAAGATAGTAACAGCTGTCTTAGGTATACTCTCAATACTTGTAGCCATGTTCAAAATAAATGTAATAGTCAAGGTACTCATGTTCTCATTCTCATTCAGAGCTGCCGGAATATTTGTGCCATACTTAATGAGCCACTATTGGGACAAAGGTAGCCGGATAGGTTCATTCATTGCAATATTGCTCGGCAGTTTGGTAGTGGGACTAGATGCTCTAGGAATAATCTCATTTGGGAAATGGGGAGCTGTTATCCCTGGTATAATCCTAAGCTTTATAGCTTTTGTTGTTTTTAGCTATATTTTCCCCGACAAACAACCTAAAACTTTCCAAGAGGTCTTCCAAACTTAATCTTTTTTTCTTTATACTTATAAATTAGACTTGGAGGTATGAGCAATGCACTTGAAGAATTATCTCTCAGATTTAAAAGGAAAAGATTTGATAACCACCCAAGAATGGAGTATAGATGAAATTAAGGCAACGATTGAACTAGCTAGGGAATTAAGAGAAATATATGAAAAAAATAACGGCAGGATTCCATGGAATTTCTTAGATAAGAAAACATTCATAATGTTATTTTATGCCTCCTCTACCAGGACGCGGTCAGCTTTTGAAACCGCAATGACTCTCTTAGGAGGTCATGCGCAGTTTATAACAAGCTCAATGACAAGAGAAGGTGAGGGCGAGAAACACAAAGACATAGCAAAAATGTACGAGATCTATGGGGAGGGTATTGGTATCAGATTGCTCGATCATGCTATTGATTTTATATATGGAAGAGGAAACAAAGTTCTTAGAGAATATGCCAAATATGCAGATGTTCCAATAATAAACATGGCTGATGATACTTTTCACCCCACACAAGCTATGGGAGACTACATGACTATAGAGGAGAAACTTGGAAAATTACAAGGCAAAAAATACGTATTAATGTGGGCATATGCCCCGGTTCCAAGAGGATACTGCAGTATTAACTCTGAAATGCTACTGGGTACTAGACTGGGAATGGATATAGTGGTGGCCCATCCTCCTGGCTTTGAGTTACCAGAAGAAATTGTTAAGATGGCAGAAGAAAACGCCAAGGCCAGTGGAGCTTCATTAGAATTCTCTAACAACTATAAAGAGGCTTTAGAAGGTGCACACGTAGTATTTCCTAGGTCCTGGATTTCACAAAGAATGGCAAGAGAAGGATATTCAAAATTCTGGGAAGAAGAAAGAAAGATTTATGAAAAATACAAAGATTGGAAACTTAAAATGGAAGATCTCGACTTAATGGATCCCAAAGGAATAATAACCCACGTATTACCAGTTTTACGTGGGCATGAAGCTGATGATGAGGTTATGGATTCTTCTAGATCGGTCATTTATGAGCAAGCTAGAAATAATCTCTTCGCAAAAGCTGCTGCCTTGCTTCAAACATTAGGTATAGTCGAATGAGGTGAGAGAGTATGTTAACTGAAAAACAACAACAAGAACTAATCGGTATTTGCCAAGAGCTGATAAGAAGACCTAGCCTTTCTGGAGAAGAGGATAACGTTGCAAAGTTCATTAAAAAAACAATGAACGAGCTTGGTTACGATGAGGTTTGGATTGATGAGTACGGCAACGTAATAGGAAAAATCGAAGGAAAAGAAAAAGGAAAGACCCTCATATTTGAGGGACACATGGACACAGTTCCAGTGACCAATCCCGAGGATTGGAAACATGATCCTTTTGGAGCAGAAATTGAGAATGGAAAAATATACGGACGGGGAACATCGGATATGAAAGGAGCCCTTTCAGCAATGGTCTATGGGGCCAGTTTAATTCCAAGGGAGAAAATAAAGGGAGATATCTACGTAGTTGGCGTAGTTATGGAGGAGATTTTCGAGGGAATAGCCTTTGGAAAAGTTCTTGATAAGATCCCAGCAGATTATGTGGTGTTGGGTGAATCAACAGAGCTCAACATCAACATTGGACAGCGGGGAAGGGCCGAAATAATTGTGAAGACAAAAGGAAAGCCAGCTCACTCTTCAAACCCTCAGGTGGGTGTTAATGCTGTTTATAACATGCTTCCTTTAATAGATGGAATAAGAAAACTCCCACTTCCATCTCACGAATTCTTGGGAGATGCAATTATCGAGCTTACAGATATTATATCAAAACCATACCCCGGCGCCTCAGTTGTCCCATACGAATGTAGAGTCACCTTTGATAGGAGATTAATAGTAGGAGAAACTGAAGAAAGCGTTTTAAAACCCATAAAAGATCTTATAGAAGAGTTAAGAGGCAAAATACCAAAGTTTGAGGCGGAGGTTGAAATTGCAACAGGAGAAGCTACGACATATACTGGAAAGCAAATTAAGGCTAAACGCTTTTTCCCCGCTTGGTTATTGGAAAAAGAGCATGAACTGGCTAAGAAGTCCTTAGATGCTGTTAATAATATTGGAATTCCTGCAAAATTCTCAAAGTATTCCTTCTGCACTGATGGAAGTCAAAGCGCTGGTATCAGAGGGATTCCCACAATTGGATATGGACCCTCAAAAGAGAGCTTGGCTCACGTGACGGATGAGTATATTGAGATAGATCATCTCATAAAGGCTGCAGAGGGATATATTGCCATAGCAAATGGCCTTTTGCGTTAAACCCCTATTTCATGAATTATTTGGAGGTGGAAAAATGGTAGGTAAAATAGCCAACAGCCCGGTTGATTTAATAGGGAACACTCCTATTGTAAGACTTTCTAAAATAGATAAAGACTATCCATTTGAAATATGGGCAAAATGTGAATTTATGAACCCCACTGGTAGCGTGAAAGACAGAATGGCTTATTACATGATAAAAGAGGCCGAGAAACAGGGAAAACTAAAACCTGGAATGACCATAGTAATAGCCACAACTGGAAACACAGGAATAGCCTTTGCTGCATGGGGAGCTTATTTTGGTTATGACGTGCTAATAGTCATGCCTGAGGAAATGAGCTACGAAAGAAAGCTCCTAGACATGCTCTTTGGTGCTAAGTTAATTTACACTCCCGGAGGAGAAAGTGACGCTATGGGTGCATTAGAATATGCGAAAAAGCTTGAGAAAGAAAATCCTGACAAATATGTGGCATTAGATCAGTGGGATGACGAAGCAAACTTCAAAGCTCATTATGAAACCACAGGGGCAGAGATAATAGAACAACTCGGAGCAGACACTATAAAGGGATTCGTAGCCGGAGTTGGCTCAGGAGGAACATTAGTAGGTGTTGCAAAGAGATTGAAAGATGCCAACCCTAAGATAATAACTGCAGGAATGGAGCCTGCGGAATGTCCAACGGCCGAAGGATGGTTCAAAAGTGGGGAACTAGGAGCTTGGGGAAGACATGAAGTGGAAGGAATTGGAGATGGATTTGTCCCAAGTCTAGTTGAGAAGTACAGAAAGTATCTGGATGACTGGGTTACCGTGAGCAGTGATGAAGCAATTGAAATGGCAAGAAAGATAGCCAGAACAGAAGCTCTTGGAGTGGGCATCTCCTCAGGAGCAAATGTAGTAGCAGCAATAAAACTTGCAGAACGGCACAACTTTGGAGAAGGAGATAGAGTTGTCACGATTCTCCCGGACTATGCCGCAAGATACTTTAGCACCAGACTATTCCTAAAGAGAAGGTTAACAACAGAAGAGCACGAAAGAATGCTAGAACTGGCCAGAGAAGATTGATTTCTACTTTTAATTTTTGTATCTTGGAGGAAGCACGATGTTTGTGGAAAAACTTGTGTGCTCAAAGTGTGGATCTGAGTTTTCTCCAGCTTCTTTATACTTCAGCTGTCCAAAATGTGGGGAAAGGCTGGACATTTTTTATGACTATAACAAGATCTCAGAGATTATCTCTAAGGATAAGCTTAGGAAGAGAGTCCCAAGCGTATGGAAATACATAGAACTCCTACCAATCCATGATTCTTCAAAAATCGTCTCTCTTGGAGAAGGAGGCACTCCTCTAATAAAATCAAAAAGACTCGCTAAGAAATTGGGATTAAGAGAACTGTATATTAAAGATGAGACCAGAAATCCCACTGGAAGCTTTAAAGATCGTCCAATCGTGGTGGGAATTAGTAAGGTAAATGAATTCGGGATAAAAAACGTTGTAACTGCATCAAGCGGGAATGCTGCCGCTTCATTGGCAGCATATAGTGCAAAATTGGGCTTAAACTGTGTAGCTTTCGTACCAGAAAACGCCCCTACAGAAAAAGTCTCTCAACTACGATTATATGGAGCTATGGTAGTGAGAGTCAAAAGGAATGGCTTCTTGGGAGACCCTACCGTTAAGATGATGGAATTAACTCACAAAGAATTTGGATGGGCCCCAGTTCCTAGTTTTGGAAAGTTCAACCCATACCAGATGGAAGGGCCCAAAACAATAGCCTATGAAATTTCTGAACAGCTGAACTATCAGGTGCCAGATTGGGTCTTTATTCCAGTCGGAGGAGGGGGATTATTTGCAGGAAATTACAAGGGATTTAAAGAGTTTGAGATATTGGGGTTCATTGATAAGATACCCCATCTCGTAGCAATACAGGCTGAGGGGTGTGCACCTCTAGTAAAAGCATGGAGAGAGAAAAAGCCCCTTGAAACATGGGAAAATCCAAAAACCGTTGCAGGTGGTTTAGCAGATCCATACACATGGGATTGGGACTTAGTATTTAAAGGGCTGAAAGAAAGCAAAGGTATTGCGGAAGAAGTTAATGATAATCTCATTTTAAAGGCACAAAGACTCTTAGCGAGGTATGAAGGAATTTTTGTAGAGCCGAGTGGAGCAGCTTCCTTAGCAGGCTTACTTAGGATGCTAGATGAGGGCCATGTTGACAAAGGAGATTCTATTGTAGTTGAAGCCACAGGTACAGGTTTCAAGGACCTAAAATCGATATCTAGTTATACTGAGGAGGTTCCAATAATAGAGCCCTCTTTGTCATCATTAACGCATGCACTTGAGAAGTATAAGCTCAGATAAGCCTTTCCTTCAATATTTTTGAAAATTTACCATTCATAAACCTAGGAGGCTTTTATTCAAATACTTGAGTATGCTCCTTGGCTTTTTCTTCTCAAGTTCTGTCATTTATGGTGAGAAAGAAATCAGAGTTCCATCATACACAACACACTACGATGAAAACCAATAAAAAATAAAATACAATAAAGAGTGTGGAAGTGAGGATATGGATATCGAAAAATACAAGAGAATAAAAGAACTCACTGTAAAAAGTTTTAGAACTCTTGAAAATGAATTAAGGGTAAGGGTAAATGACTCGAATAAGGAATTAGTCTTCCAGTTAAAGAAAGTTGTCAATCCAAAATCCTGTGCTAAAGTTCCTGTTCATAATTGGTATTACCTAAAAGAGAGTTATTCCCCCGCCTTAATAAAAAAGTTAATAGAGAGTGAGATTATTAGAAAACCAGAGAAAAGACTTCTGGATCCATTTATGGGAGCAGGAAGTTCTCTCCTAGGTGCTCAATGGCTTGGAATTCCTTCCATTGGAGTGGACATTAACCCATTCTTCTGTTTTCTCGTGAAAACAAAGACAAAATGGCATGAATACGACTTAAAAGAGATAAAAAATTTTGTAGAGGAGATTAAAAAACTTGATACGTCAAAAAAAGCAGAAATTGATCCCCCAGAACTTTCAACTTTCAAGAGAATATACGACAACGAAACACTTAATGAATTACTGCGTATCAAAGAGTTAATACTTAGCGAGGCTGAAAGAAAAGGTGCCGAATTCGATTTTAAGGCTTGTGAGTGGAGAGGAGACATACACTTCAATCTTTACTGGCTTGCATTTGCCTCAATTTTGGAGGATTCTTCTCTTGCTAAAAAAGATGGAAAGGGCCTTAAAATTGTTAGAAAAGAGCCAAAGGGAAGACCTAAAGAATTATTTATGTCCAAACTCAAACAAATGTATCACGATATAAAAACAATAAAATCCCAACTTTATCCACACAGAAAAGCTGAAGTGGAAGTTATAAATGGGGATACAAGAAAATTAAAGGAAATTCCTGATAATTATGTGAATGCGATTGTGTTCTCGCCTCCTTACTGCAACACTTTTGACTATACTGAAGTCTATAAGGTAGAATTGTGGATGCTCGATTTTGTTAAGAATTATGAGGAATTTAGGAAACTAAGAAATAGAACTCTCAGATCCCACAATCTATTCAATTCAGATGAGATTAAGAGATGGAAACAAGAGAAAGATGGAAAGTGGAGGAGTGGAGTTCTTGAAGAGATTATTGAGTTTTTAAGAACAGAGAGACTGTGGAGTCCAATTATTCCAGATATGGTTCAAGCATACTTTGATGACATGTACATTGCAACAAAAAACTTTTTCAGAATAATGGAGGAAGGAGATGTTGCAATTGTTGTTGGAAACTCGGCTTATGCTGGAGTGGTAATACCCACAGATTTGCTCCTCATGAAAATGGCTCAAGAACTTGGTTTTAAGCCAAAAGCAATTTATTTCGTGAGAAGACTTGGAACCAGCTCACAGCAACTTAAAATCTTGAAAGAAGCACATATTAGAGATTTGTTGAGGGAAACAATAGTTGTGTATTCAAAAGAGTGATTTCCATGTTGAGTTCTCTTTTGTAGAGCTTATTCTTAGAGCGAAGAGAAAGTAAGTAGTAAATTATACCTTCAAATTTTTTAGATTTATCAAAAAGCTTATATCCCCATCTTGACAAGAATGTAACAACAAAGAGTTAGTAGACCTCTTAGAAGGCCTCATTCCAAAAAGGCCGAATGGGATTTATTTCAGGTAATTTGCCAATGATGAGTGTCATCCCAGCCGATGGAAAGATGACGACGTTTTATCCCCACCTGAGGTGCCCTCAACTATGAACCCCTCCTTTTAAGGGGGGAAGAATAGAATTATCATCTAAATCTTTGGAACATTTAGATATATACCTCTTTCTAAGAAAGCCCTATAAAATTAAATTCCAATTAATCAGTTAGGTGAAGTAATGAGAATCTGTATCCTCTACGACACTAAAAGAGGCTCAACTGAGAAAGTGGCCCTTAAAATAGGTGAGGCCCTTAAAGAAAAAGCAGAGGTCAAAGTAGAAAGAGTGAGTAATAGTTTCAAAGTAGAAAACTGTGACCTAATTATAATTGGGGCACCAATTTACTATGAAAGGCCACTTCCAAGTGTTATAAACTTCATCCGATCAAAAAATGGGCTTGAAGGCAAAAAAGTTGCTATCTTCATTCTATGTATAGCGGACAAGTTCGGAGAATTTGGAAAAAAGTACACCGAAAAGCGGTATATGAGGTTAATGACCAATCCAATCAAAGGAGAAATAATAGCAAGGAAAGTCTTCGACGGCTGGATACTAAATGAGAACCCAAAAACCCTAGAAGATGCAAAACAATGGGCTCTACGGGTACTAAAAGCATTTCAAACTGAAAAGATCATCGCAGGAGTAGAGCACCCCAATGAGTGATAACGGTTTTTGCTAACTTGAAAAAGATCACATTCTCAGGCTAACCTTAATAAACCTAGGACTTATCCAATATTAGACAACCCAAGACACCTTGTACTGCTCCATGGGATTGGGATATGTTTCAACTGAGGTGATTTCATGTTTGGCTTTTTAAGAAAAAAGAAGAAAAAATACGGAATCCCAATATACGTAAGTGAACCCACCATTATTTATCATACTCAAACTGAACGGGCCGCTTTAAAGATTATAGAAGAAAGACTAAACTCCAATAACTTTATACTTCCCTCTGAATATGGATTAAAACCTACTCACCACATGATAAAAGATGCAGAGATCTTTGTCGCTATTGGTATAGTTGGTAAATTTACTTCCTTGGTTGTGAGAGAAATAAAAACTGCTCAGGAACTAAAGAAAAAAATATACACCCTAAACGTTGCTAGAAAAGGAAACGAGATTTATTATGATTTCTTTGAGGGAATACCCGAAGATATGGAATGGTTGAATGAAGAAGAAACCAACCAACTCTACGAAGACTTCAGAGGGGAGGAGTTCTCTGGATTTATGAAAATATTTCTGGGAGATAGAAGAAGACAGTGGTAGTTAACCTTATTATACACCCCTACTAATTTTTTCTGGGTGAAAAACATGGTAAAAATTCCCAAAAGCCATCCGAGATATTGGAGTCTTTACTACAGAGAAAAGATCATCGAGGGCATGGAAAAGGGCATGACCGCTAAAGCTGGCTTGATAGCCCATGGAAGGGGAGAGGCCTTCGATTACCTAATTGGAGAAAAAACCATAGAACCGGCTGAGAAAGCCATGAAGGCCGCAATTGCAAAACTCCTTCTAGCAGAATACCCGGTGGTCTCAGTAAATGGAAATGTTGCAGCTTTAGTCCCTAAAGAAACCATAGAACTCGCGAAGGCACTAGATGCAAAACTAGAAATAAATCTCTTTTACAGAACAGAAGACCGTATTAAGGCAATTGCAGAAGAGTTGAGAAAGCATGATCCCAATGTAGAACTTCTTGGCATAAACCCCACTAAAAGGATTCCAAACCTAGAAAGTGAGCGAGGCAAAGTGGACGAAAATGGGATATGGAAAGCCGATGTTGTAATTGTACCCTTGGAAGACGGTGACAGAACTGAGGCATTGGTTGCTATGGGCAAATTTATCATAACAATCGACCTAAACCCCCTCTCAAGGAGTGCGAGAATGGCAGATATAACAATAGTCGATAATATTGTAAGGGCATATCCAAGGATGATCGAACTGGCTAAAGAAATGAAAAAGCTCCCGAGAGAAGAGCTTGAGAAAATAGTGAAAGAATACAATAACGGTCAGATTTTAAATGAAGTACTCTTGCATATAAACTCCAGACTAGAAAAGCTGTCTAAGGAAGGAGTTTGGAGAAAAAAGGAACTCCCAACCTAGCCTTTTTCACTCTTTTCGACAAGTGCCCTTAGATTTAGAATAAGTTCATTTTCGTCTTTAACGTGTGAGACTACTAGTGGCACCCTTTCTCTTTCAGCTATTTTTACCGCAAGTTCATCGAGGTTTTTGACGCCATACAACACAACTACAGCGGGTTTTAGTCCTTGTACCCTTATTGCTATCATTGGGCTTCTTCCAGTAGTAACTTTTGTGAATATTAATGCCCTCTCTGTGGTCCACCCATAGAGTTTTAGAAATTCGTCACTGCTCATTTCAAGTATAGCTTGAATACTATCTATCACTGTGTAGCCGTAAATCTTCCTACCAAGTAAATCTTCATTAGCGACAACTTCTCCTTTTACTGCCTTCAATATGTCTTTTACCGTGACAGGAAAGGCAAACTCTCTTATATCAAGAATAGCATTAGTGGGTAGGTCACCGCCGATAGTCCGACTGAATGCTCTTATAACGTTTCCTCCACGTTTTTCATCTATCACTAGAAGAGCTTCAACAAACTTTCTAATAGTTGATGCTCCAGGACTTTTTCTTCGTCCACCTTCATAATCACTAATTACCGAAGAAGACACCCCTAAATGCTCTGCAAGTTCAGTTTGACTTATACCAAATATTTCTCTCCATTTTCTCATGGTTTTTCCAGGGTCAGAAGATAAAGTTATTTCCCCCGCAATTCTCTTGGCCAAAGCTTCCTTCTCTTTCTCCAACATAGTTGATTCCTCACATTAATTTGTTATAAGTTTTTCGGCAATTGCCTATAGAAGGGGGTAATAACCCGCCCGAGTTCATCGACTCCGCCTTCGGCGGTACTCCCCGGGCAATAAAGATTGGAAGTTTTCCTTAATAACCTTTGCTATCCCTTCATTTCCTCTTTTATGGCCTCAGCAAGGCGTTTAACACCTTCTCTAATCTTCTCCTCAGGAACATAGGTAAAGTTAAGCCTCATGGTATTTTTCACATCCCTGTAAGCAAAGAATGCCTCTCCCGGGACATATGCAACGCCCTTGCTAACAGCCTTTTCAAACATTTCTTTTGTGTCTATTCCTTCTGGGAGTGTTACCCAAACGAACATTCCTCCCTCGGGTACTGTCCACTTGACTCCCTCAGGCATGAACTCTTCTAGAGCTTTTAACATGGCGTCCCTTCTGGGTTTGTAGAAATCAATTATCCTTGGTATGTGAGCGTCTAAATGTCCGCCCTCAACGTATTTCCAAGCTATTACTTGGCTAAAGGTATTGGTACATAAATCAACACTTTGTTTTGCTATCTCAAGCTTCCTTATGAAGTGAGGTTCTCCTGCGATCCAACCAATCCTAAACCCTGGAGCAAGGATCTTTGAGAAAGTTCCTAAATAGAGTACCCTTCCTTCCTCGTCCCATGACTTGATTGGTTTTACTGGTTCTCCAGAATAACGTAGTTCGCCATAGGGGTTGTCCTCCACTATTATGAAGTCATATTGAGATGCTAATTCAAGAAGCCTCTTCCTCCTTTTCTCATTCATAGTGACTCCAGCAGGATTCTGGAATGTCGGAATAGTGTAAACTATCTTTGCCTTCTTACCCTCTTTCTCTAACTCCTGAAGCTTCTCCTCAAGAAGATCAATTCTCATACCTTCGTCATCTAACGGGATCTGAATTAACTCGGGATCATAATACTTGAAAGCTTGAAGAGTGGCCAAATAAGTTGGACCTTCAACAATCACAATGTCTCCTGGGTTTATGAAGACCCTACCGATCAAGTCGAGCGCTTGCTGGGAACCACTGGTAATCATTATGTCTACCTTTGAAATGGGGATCTCATACCTCTGCCTCATCCACTCGGCTAGGGCCAGTCTTAATGGTGTGAATCCCTTAGTGGTCCCGTATTGGAGTGCTTGAGCAGCGTGGTTCTTGAGAACCTCTTTTGTAATCTCTTCAATTATCTCCACAGGGAATGTTTCAGGTGCTGGAAGACCTCCTGCAAGTGAAATTACATCTGAACTCTCTACAAGTTTCAGAAGCTCTCTAATCTCCGAAGCCTTCATTCCAAGTGCTTTTTCTGAGAAATATTCCTCATAATTCAAAGGTGGAGCCTCCAATTTTTCCTTGAGTCTCTTTTCAAGTTCCATCTTACTCGTCCTCCAAACTTTTTGATTTAATGTACTAAAATGAACACATGGTCTATCCTATGCATTGGTAGTTTTGTGACAATTAAATATAAAGCTTTCGGCGTTGGTCGGAAACACCCTTTACTTTTGTAAAGAACAATTATAATATTATTTTATGTACACCAAAGAACATATAAAAACGCCAGTGCACAAGTAATAAAAAGAAGAGTAGTGAGGTATATAAACCACCCCTACTAAATAAATAGCACCCTCTAGGAGGGAGGAAAATGCGAGTAGTAAATGATGTTTTGGAGATAGCAGAGAAAATAAAAACAATGGAAATAAGAGGAGCTGGAAAAATAGCACGATTTGCGGCCCTTGCCTTGCAAATTCAAGCTGAAAAAAGCAAGGCACAAACTGCTGATGAACTCTGGAATGAAACTAAAGAGGCCGCTAGATTATTATACCATACACGACCCACCGCTGTTTCTCTCCCAAATGCACTAAGATATGTCACTTATCGTGCAAAAGCTGCATATAGCGGCGGAGCAAGCTTAGAAGAACTTAAGTTTGTGATCATAAATTCAGCAAAAGAATTCATACACAACTCAGAAAATGCAGTAAAGAGGATAGCTGAATTTGGAGCAAAGAGAATTGAAGACGGAGACATAATAATGACACACTGCCACTCAAAAGCGGCAATTGGTGTGATGAAAAAGGCCTGGGAAGATGGCAAAGACATTAAAGTTATTGTGACCGAGACCAGACCCCTTTATCAAGGAAAACTAACTGCTAAGGAGCTAGCTGAAGCTGGAATTCCCGTTATCTACGTGGTAGATGGTGCAGCAAGACACTATATGAAAATGACAGACAAGGTGGTGATGGGGGCGGATTCCATAACTGCTAACGGTGCAGTTATCAATAAAGTAGGGACAGCGTTGCTGGCTCTAACTGCTAAGGAACACCGCGTTTGGGTCATGATTGCTGCCGAAACATATAAATTCCACCCAGAAACTCTTCTAGGACAGTTAGTAGAGATAGAAGAGAGAGATCCTTATGAAGTTGTTCCAAAAGAAGAACTTGAAACATGGCCTAAAAACATTGTTGTAAAGAATCCCGCCTTTGATGTAACTCCTCCAGAGTATATAGACGTGATAATCACTGAAAAATCAGTTATACCACCATCTGCTGCTATAGCTATCTTGAAAGAAGAGTTTGGATGGGCCCTTAAGTACACAGAGCCCTGGGAGGATTAATCCCCCATTATCTCATAAAACAGCTCATCTTCCCCGAGCGCTTCCTTTAATTTTTTGAAGTTTTCTTCCAGCCTTGGAAGTCTTGACTTACTCCGTTCGAGCATTCTATTGCCAAGATTAACTGAAAATTCAAGGTATTCATCGCTTATTAAAGTCTTTCCATCCCTTCCCAGAGGGACTGTTAGGTATTCGGTTCCATTTATCTCCACAAGCGTCCTTCCTTTGTTGAGAGCTTTGAAGGTGGTGTACTTGAAGCCAGAGGATAAACCAATCTCGTGAAGCTTCTTCGCTATCTCCATACTCTCCGCAACGACATGAAAGATTGGAGGTTGGACCTTTAGAAATATAATGCCGTTTTGAGCGTTTTTTAAGCTCTCTTTGACTTCTTCAAAAGTGACAGGCCTGTGCTCCTTAAGGAGCCATCTTGAGAGAGGTTTAGCCCCTATTTCCGGTTCCTCTATAACACCTATCCTTCCTGAACATGAACTCGTGGTGTAAACTCCATTTATGGAATTTATCAGGAAGAGCAAGTCAATTATATCATCATCAACTTTGTTCTCTCTGATGGCATTGATGAGAATTTTTAATGATTCTCTCTTCGCCCTCATCGTTTATTCACCCCCCTTAAATTAAGGTTGATGAATATGGAGGAAAGTAAATTGACTAATCCACTAATGCCCCTTTATTAGCCCTTTTTGGAAGTATTTTGGCGAAAAGTTTATAAATATATCCCAGATAGCTAAAGTGGACATGGCCGGGGTGGTGTAGCCTGGTTAGCACAGGGGACTGTGGATCCCCTAGCCCGGGTTCAAATCCCGGCCCCGGCCCCAGAACAACACTTCTCCCAGAATAAAACGCTTCTAAAACTCACTCTAACAAATTACATGGTAGATCCTAAGAGTTCTAATCTTTAATCATCTCAAGAAGCGTCCCAAAAAGCTTCACTGTTGTTACTATATCCAGGGCATTATGCTTTATTATTGGAATTACTAGGGCAACGTCTCCAGTATTCAGGTAATAACGGTAAAAATCAGGTATCAAAGCACTTGGAACGTCTTCTCCTCTTTTAAATCCAAGTAAATATCTTTCAAGGGTTTGGAGCTTATAATTGGGAACTCCTCTAATCAGGCTTCTAGAAAAGAGAAAGACATCATAGTTTGGAATTTCAAGGCTCTCCTCAATTCCATAATACCTCAATCTCTCCTGAATGAATGGAACATCAAAACGTCTTCCGTTAAAGGTCAGTAAAGCTTCCTTATCCCTAAAAAGCTCAAGGAACTTCAAAATTATTGCCTTCTCCTCCTCCAAATTTCTTGCAAAATACTGTCTTATAGTGAGCTCATCTTGTCTAAACTCCCCCGTCCCTATGAGAATTATTGGAGCATTAAAAAGGCCCAGAGTCTCTATATCAAGCACCAAAAACTTTTCTAAATTATGAAGAGCAGCACACTGGAGGATGAGAGGGTGCGACTTCCTAAATCTCCTCCCCATGTGTTCTAAGATTTCATAAATTCTGCGCTCCTCTAAGCATTTTAGGATCTTTGAGGCATCGTCTTTAAACCTTGGATGATTTATAAGATCTCTCAAAGTAGAATACCCTCTTTCCTTAAGCTTCTTCTCTCTGTTCGGCCCAATTCCAGGGATTAGAGATAGACAAGATAAAAGATTCCACCTTGCTCTTTCACTCTCTGGGAACCTTATTTTGACCCTTTCCTTCTTTTCTATTAAATAGCAGTTCCCAACTTCCTCTCCTGAGAATACTTCATCTAAGCTTTTTCCTCCATATCTCTCTAAGAATCTCTTTTTAAGGCCCTCTGCCAAATAATATTCCCATTCCATCAATGCAGTTCCCAAGAGAATAAAGGAGAAGAGTATTAAAAACACTTTGCTTTGCTGGATGAATTTAACCTGCCTCTGGGAAGAGAAAACTATAATTACCACTAACTCCAATTCCAATTAGTAGCTTCCCTTGTGGTGTTTGAGATGAATGAATCTTCCAAAATCACTGTATTTGCATACTCAAAAGATCAATTTGAAGAAAAAAGAGTCAAAAAGGTCGAAGAGGCCTTAAACTACAAAGAGTATAGTGTAGTATGGATAAACATTGATGGTATCGAGCATTTAGAAGAGCTAAAGAGAATTTTTGGATTCCATGACGTGGCAATTAAAGCCATACTCAGGGCAAAAAGCCGTGCGAGAGTTGCAATCCTAAAAGACCATCTTTTTATCTTACTTCACCAAGTCTATGAATTAAAAGGTGGGCTGAAAAAAGAAAGAACTGCAATTTTTCTCAAAGACAATTTTGTAATTACTCTGCAAGAGCGCTCTGGAGATGTGTTTAACCCAATAAGAGAAAGTATACGACATGGTGAAGGCATTTTTAGAGAGCGTGGTGCAGACTACCTAACCTTTGCCCTCCTCGATGCAATAGTCGAAAACTATGTACCTATATTAGAAAACATCAGCACTCAAATGGAAGTAGTAGAGAACAAAGTGCTAAAAAACGGAGATAAAGATGCTCTTCGCAAGATACACGGAATCCGAAGGCGGATTTTATTTGCAAGACGCACTATATTTCCCCTTCTAGAAGTTTTTAGGAGACTACGACTCGAGGGGAAAGAGTTCTTCACCGAGGAAACACAAGGGTATTTAGAAGAACTTTACAACCATGTTATGGAAGTCCTTGATATTATTGAGAACCAACGAGAAATGGCCAGCGGCTTGGTGGAAATATATTACTCTACCCTCTCCATGAAAACAAACGACATTATAAGAATACTAACGGTTGTTTCCACGATTTTCATTCCTTTAACATTCATAACAGGTATATACGGAATGAACTTCAATTCAAGAATCTCTCCATACAATATGCCTGAGCTCAACTGGTACTATGGCTATCCCATTACACTTTTAATGATGCTTGCAATAGCCCTCGGGATGTTATACTACTTCAAAAGAAAAGAATGGCTATAGACCTAAAGCAAGTTTCACGGCTTTTTCAGCTATAACATCCATGGGGTCTATAAGAGGAATCTTAAAATCCTCTTGCCTTAAAGCTACACTTACTTCAGTACAACCAGCTATTAGGCCGTCACTTCTCTTCTCAAGTTTTTTAGCTACTTTGAGCATCTCACTCCTTCCCCATTCAATGTTTCCAGCTTTTATACCATCATAAATAGCATCCATTAGGGATTTTTGGTCTTTTTCATTAGGTACTGCGATTTTAATACCTCTACTTAAAAGAGCCTGATGGTAGACCATTCCCTTTATAGTGCCATCAGTTGCCAAGATGCCGACCTTTTTGAGTCCTAGATTTTTTATATATTCGGCTGTTTCCTCTACCATGTTTATGAAAGGAATATTAACAGCCTTTTGAATTTCTTCGGCAAAATAATGGGCCGTGTTACAGGGCATTATAATAAAATCTGCTCCCCAAGCCTCGAGTTTTTTAGCACTCTCTATAAGCTCTGGAAGAGGATTCTCTCCTTTAGCCAAGATATAAGCAGTCCTATCAGGAATTTTTGAATTATTATAAATTATTATCCTTGGATGGTCTTGATCTTTTTTTGCAGGAGTTTTCAGAACTATCCGTCTAAAGAGCTCAACTGTTGCAAGTGGGCCCATACCTCCCAATATACCAATAACTCTTTCCATACTTTTCACTTCACATATTTTATTTTTCCTTCTTTCCACTCCACGTACCTGGCCATTATAAATAGCAAGTCACTCAACCGATTTAAGTATTTCATCACAGCATGTCCTATTCCATATTCTGACACAAGCTTTGCCACTTTTCTCTCTGCCCTTCTTGAGATTGTTCTGCAGATATCGAGCTTTGCACTTCCAATTGTGCTACCCGGTATTACAAACCCCTTGAGCTCGACTTCACTTTCGAATTTCTTAATAAGTTCTTCCAGACGAGCAATATCCTTTTCCCCAATTTTTTTGTATTCTCCTTTACTTCCAATATCTGCCATGAGTGAATAAAGTTCAATCTGAAGTTCTTCTAAGAGCTTTTTAAGGTCTTCATCCACGTAATGCTTTGCCTCTCCCAAGAATGAACTTAGCTCATCTATACTCCCGTTAGCCTCAATTATAGGTGAGAACTTAGCTACCCTTTCACCAGTGAAGATCCCCGTTATTCCATCATCCCCTGTTTTTGTCGTGATCGGCATAATATCACCACTTCATGGTTCACCGTTAATCCTTATCAGTTTTTCTCATCCCGATTCAACCTCTATCGAAACGAAACGATTTTATACTTCAGGAAAGTACTAATATATGCAGTAATCAGGGGTGATGTGCATGCATGAGCTCGTTGAATTTGCGGTTGAGAAAGCCCAGGAACTTGGAGCCTCTTATGCTGAGGCAAGGTTTGAAGAAAAAGATGGAACAGAACTGGTCATGAAGAATGGAAATCCTGAAGGTCTAGGGATTCTAGCTGAGAAAGGAATGGGAATAAGAGTCATAGTTAATGGAGGCATGGGATTTGCCTCTACAAATGTTCTGACAAAAGAAAGTGTTCTTGAGGCTGTAAAAAAAGCTGTGAAGCTAGCAAAGGCTGCAGCAAAATTAAGGAACAAACCCATCCAATTCAGCGATGAAGATTTCCACCAAGTTTTTTATGAGGTTAAGATGAAAAAAGACTTTAGAGACATTAGTGCAGAAGAGAAAATGGAGTATTTAAAGCTCATCGAAGAAAAAGTAAGAGAAACCGGAATTAACGTCCCAATGCGGTTTCTGAGATATGGAGATTTCATGTGGCACAAGATCTTCATGAACAATGAAGGTGCATTTGTTGAGAGTCTCATCCCACGAGTCTCAGTCATGTATAACTTGGTCGTCTTTGAAGAAGGGCAGATGGAACAAGCTCCTTTCGTTCAAAGGGCCTTTTCTGGCGGACTTGAACTAATTGAGAAAGATCAACCGTGGGAATGGGCCGTGAAAGACGTCAAAGCCCTGCAAAACCTCATAAAAGAAGGTCAAAAACCACCTGAAGGAAAAGTTGATGTTGTGATAAGCCCAGAGGTAGCAGGAATAGCTGTTCACGAGAGTGTTGGCCATCCCTATGAACTGGACAGAATAATGGGAAGAGAAGCTGCTCAAGCGGGAGAAAGTTTCGTAAAGCCCTCAATGCTTGGGGAGAGAATTGGAAGTGATGTCGTGACAGTTATAGAAGACCCGACAGTTCCAAACAGTTGGGGATTCTATCTTTATGATGATGAAGGTGTTAAAGCAAGGCCTAGATATCTCATTAAAAATGGGATAATAAATGAGTTCTTAATGAACAGGGAGTATGCTGCGTACCTTGGAATGAAGTCAAACGCATCAGCCAGGGCAATAAACTACAACCGCGAGCCTATAGTAAGAATGGCAAACACCTATCTCGCGCCAGGAGATTACACCTTCGAAGAGCTGATCGAAGATATAAAGCTAGGCGTTTACATGGTAAGCTTTAACGAGTGGAACATAGATGACAGAAGATTCCAACAAAGGTACATAGGAAGAGAAGCATACCTAATCGAGAACGGAGAGATAAAACACCCTGTAAGAAAGCCAATTCTTGAAATAACTACTAAAGGCCTTTGGAGCAGTGTTGATGCTGTTGGAAAAGACGTCGAATTCTATCCAGGCACATGTGGAAAAGGTGAACCGGGACAGGGGGTACCAGTGTGGATGGGAGGACCACATGCGAGACTTAGGGAGGTAGTGCTGAGGAGGTGAAAAAGATGTTCGAAGTTAACGAATTAATCTTAAAAAGAGCAAAAGAACTCGGATTTGGAGATGTAGTGGTTTTATCATATGAACAAAGCAGAAGACAGGTGAGATTTGCCAACAATGAAATAACAGTTGCAAAGAACTGGCATACTCAAAAGGTTGAACTCTTCGTCGAGTATCAAAAAAGATTGGCATCCACCACTTTAACTGCTTTAGATGAGTCCACGATAGATAAAGCTCTCCAGACTCTTCTGAAGAGTGTTAAAAATCTAGCACCTAAAGAAGACTACTATGGTATAGCAGAGGGGCCATTTAAGTATAAAGACATTCCTGGAACTTTTGATAAAGCTATAGTCGAACTAGATGAACCAAATGAGTATGTAGAGGTTGCCATTAATGCTGCCCTTGAAGAAGGTGCCAAAAGGGTTGCAGGAGTACTTTACACTGATCACAACAAGCTCTATCTGAGCACCAGTAATGGAATAGAAGCATTTGACGAAGGAACCGGGATAGAGATAAGTGTTAGGGCATTCATAGGCGACGAAGAAAGCGGGCATGGGACAAACTCCGTAAGAATTCTCAAGAAGTTTGACCCAGAAAGTGCTGGAAGAAAAGCAGGAGAAATAGCCAAACTTGCTACCAATCCAATACAAGGCGAAGCAGGAACTTTTGACGTTATTTTTGACCCATTGGCCTTTGCTAACCTTCTCAGCTATATGAGCTTCATGACCTCCGCATTTGCCGTTGAAGCTGGTTTTAGCTTCTTAGTGGGCAAGTTGGGACAAAAAGTTGCAAATGAGAAAGTCAGTATCAAAGATGTCGGAGACATGCCAAATGCTTACGGAACGAGAAAATTCGATGATGAGGGGGTTCCCACAAGAGAAACAAAGATAATCGAGAATGGGATCTTAAAAACGTATCTCCTAAATACAAGCTTTGCAAGAAAGTACAAGACCGAGACTACAGCAAATGCTGGTTTACTAATGCCCCAAGCATGGAATATTTATCTTGAACCAGGAGACTACTCAAAAGATGAAATATTTGGCGAAGTTAAGCACGGTATCTACATTACTAATGTGTGGTACACAAGATTCCAGAACTATGTTACAGGTGATTTCTCTACGATACCAAGAGATGGAGCATTTTTAATCGAGAATGGGGAGATAACTAAGCCCATAAGAAACATAAGGGTAAGTGACAACTTCCAGCATATATTGGAGAACATTGCAGCATTAGGAAAAGATCTCTATCATGTCCACTGGTGGGAAGTTGCTACTCCCGTGTTTACACCCTATGTTCTCGTGAAAAACGTAGGAATAACGAAAGCAACAAAATAAGGCTTTTTCTTTTTTTAAAATATTTTTACTACACCTAAGCTTGGAATTAAGGTTATTAAGATGCTCAAAAGCCCACCAATTACCAAAGCAGGGATTGCTTCTCTTTTTTCTATTCCAAACAGATATGCCGCTAGGCTCCCTGTCCATACTCCTGTTCCAGGAAGAGGGATTGCCACAAATACTACAAGGCCCAAAAAGCCCCATCTCTCCACATAGGGATGGGCTTTTCTCCTTACTCGCCCTACATACCTCAAATAGAGCTCCGCAAATTTCCTCAAAGAGGTACCCTCAAGCTTAAGCATAACCCAATCTATAAACGGAAGTGCAATGGGGAGTACAAGAGAAAGAACTAAAATCCCAAGAGATGCCATTATCAAAGTGCCAGGAATAGAATAGCCCCTACCAATGCCATAAACTATTGCATATCTTCCCTCAAATGTTGGTATCAAAGAGAGCAAAAATATCTCAATTAAATTGTTCACTCTAAGCACCGAATAGAATAAAATAGAAAGGGGTTAAAAATCTTGTCTTAAACCCGCTTTCTTGTTAACTTTTTTCCACCTCATACCATAGAAGAAAGGAAACTTGCCTGGGGTGATCTGCTTTTCCCATCTTTCTACAAGCTTTATCTCTTCTTCAAATGCCCACCTTGTTAATTCTTCCAAGTTCTCAGTGCTTCCTTCAAGTTGCTTCGCCTTTTCTATTATTGTTCTCTGCAGTTCATCCCCCTCTTTGGCAAATTCACTTATATAAGCCCGATAATTGGTCTGAAATATTCTATGAAATCTCTCCATGCGCCACCAGTAATTTTTGGGATTATACCTATTATTGGGAGCCTCTCCCAAATCTGGAAGCCCTCCTTCAAAGACGACTGGCTTGAATATGCTTAAACATGGATTAGACGCTCCTGTAAACCAGTGAATGCTTAAATCTTCCCTAAGCTCTGAAATCTGAGATGATGCGGTTTGAGAGGGCCGTGTTAGACCCCCATAATGCATGCATATATCTCTCATAGAGCCCTTTTCGGGGGAGTATGGCTCAACATTGTGTGATCTCAAGATTTCCATTATATATTCAAGTGTTATTTCTCCCTTTCTTTCCTTGAGTTTTTGATATGTGAAAGCTCTTCTCTTCCTTCCGTAGGCAAAATGAGTATAGAACCTATCGGAAAAATGGCGGGCAAAGTTGAAGTTACCCTTTTTTGAGAGTTTTTCAACGCTGTCAGATGCTAGATCCCACTCGTCTTCAATCGTTAGGGCATTTGAAATAGAGTAAACATCCTCAATTCTCTTTGCAACCCAATTTTTGCCAGCAGTTTCAAGAACCCAAGCTTCTTTCGTATCTGCAATTATGAAAGAGTTGCTGTATACCATCTTATGTTCGTAACTCCCACTCCCTCCCTGACCATAATTCTCAATTATCTCAATTATAAAATTAAGAGCTTCTTTAGAGGTTTTTGTTCTCTCAAGTGCAAGTCTTATCATATCCATTCCCAGAATCCCTTTTTCTGAGAGTTGTTCTTTTGTAAAAACTGCTGTATTGCCTATAGCTAAACCAAACTCATTCACTCCCATTTCAGCTCCCCAAATCCACCAAGGTCGAGAGAGAATCACTGCATAAGTCTCTCTAACCTGAGGGAACTCAAGATAAGTTAGTCTTACCATTTCACTTTCGTGCTTTTGCCTTGGAATGTATTCCAAAATCTGAGCCTCATTTGGATCTCTATCACTGTTCTTAGCAAACAGCATTATATTATCTCTAGTCACTTTAGGGGTCGCAACGAGAATATCACACATATCAAACACCTAGAAAAGAATAACACGTAAGACCTTTTAATAATTGAGGAAAAAGAAAATGTTCAAAGCTCTTGACACCTTGTCGAGTCTAGGTATTCACCTTTTTCTTTATCCCAGTGAGAGTGATAGAACCACTCTGCGGCTTTGCAATACTCAAAGAGCTCCTCGTCCTTGAAATAGAGTGCTATTTCTCTCTTGGCAGTTTCTTCGCTATCAGAGGCATGGATAACATTGTATATTGCATCCCCTACATCAAGGCCATAATCACCTCTAATTGTTCCTGGTTCGGCGTCCTTTGGATCTGTTGCACCACACATCTTTCTTACCACGCTAATCGCGTATCTTCCTTCTACGACCATCACAACACTTGGAGCCTTTGTTATGTAGTCTATTAGTGGTTTAAAGAATGGCTTTCCCTTATGCTCCTCATAGTGCTTTTCGGCCAATTCTCTATCAATGTGTATCATCTTCATCCCAATTATTTTAAGACCTCGCTTCTCAAATCTACTGATAATTTCACCTATAAGTCCTCTAACAACAGCATCAGGCTTTATGATTACCAGTGTTCTCTCCACTTTGTTCATTGGCAACACCAAAAACAATAAGTGTAGTGATTTAAAATTCTTTTTAATGAACCTCGCACAAGGTTTATAACTTAACCCTGCCTTCTCCCTATGGTGAAGAAAAATGGAGATAAGGGAGACGATACTCAAATACGCGCTCATCAATGCTATCCAGCATGATGGAAAAGCCAATTCCAAAGCAGTTATAGGGAAACTACTTGGTGAGAACCCGGAACTAAGGCCAAAAGCCAGAGAAATAATTCCTCTTGTCAATGATATAGTCCAAGAAGTCAATTCTATGAGTATTGAGGATCAAAAAGCCAAGTTAAATGAAATTTATCCCGAATTCTTCGAAAAGAAGGAGGAGAAAAGGGAAGAAAAGAAAGGTCTTCCCCCCTTACCTAAGGCAGAAAAAGGAAAAGTCATCACAAGATTTGCCCCGAATCCTGATGGTGCATTTCATTTAGGAAATGCTAGAGCCGCAATTCTAAGCCATGAATACGCTAGAATTTATGGTGGAAAATTTATCCTGAGATTTGATGATACTGACCCCAAAGTGAAAAGACCCGAGCCAATCTTTTACGACTGGATTATTGAGGATCTAAAATGGTTAGGTTTCCAGATAGATGAAATCCACATGGCAAGTGACAGGCTGGAGATTTATTATTCATATGCGGAAAAACTGCTTGCGATGGGAAAAGCCTACGTATGCACATGCAAACCAGAGGATTTCAGGAAGCTTAGAGATGACGGAAAAGCATGCCCCCATAGAGACCTACCCCCAGAAATCCAGCTTCAAGAATGGAAGAAGATGCTCAATGGCGAGTATAAGGAAGGAGAGGCTGTCGTAAGAATAAAAACCGATCTAAGTCATCCAAATCCAGCGGTAAGAGATTGGCCAGCACTTAGAATTATTAATAATCCCAATCACCCAAGAACAGGAGACAAATACCATGTATGGCCCCTCTATAACTTCGCTTCTGCTATAGACGATCATGAGCTTGGTGTTACTCACATCTTCAGAGGGCAAGAACATGCTGAAAACGAGACAAAGCAGAGGTATGTATACGAGTATTTTGGATGGGAATATCCACAAACAGTTCACCATGGGAGGCTCTCAATTGAAGGAGTTATCTTAAGCAAGTCAAAAACAAGAAAAGGAATAGAAGAGGGCAAATACTTAGGATGGGATGATCCAAGACTCGGAACTATTAGAGCTCTAAAAAGAAGAGGTATCCAATCAGATGCTATTAGAGAACTAATAATTGAAGTAGGGCTCAAAAAGAGCGATACTACCATCAGTTGGGATAACTTAGCAGCAATAAACAGAAGACTAATCGAACCTATTGCCAACAGGTATTTCTTTGTTGCCGATCCAATACCAATGGAGATTAAGGGTTACAACGAAGAGTTCATAGCAGAAGTACCTCTCCATCCCGACCATCCCGAGAGAGGTGTTAGAAAGCTTAAATTCACTCCTGGAAAACCAGTGTACGTATCAAAAGACGATCTCGAACTCCTCAAGAGCAACGAATATGTTAGACTTAAGGACCTCTTCAATGTAAAAATCCTGGAAGTTAGTGAAGAAAGAATTGTGGTGGAATTTGATAGTATTGAATACGAAAAAGCCAGAGAAAACAAGTGGAGAATGATCCACTGGGTTCCAGAAGGAAAACCATGTGAAGTTTTAATACCAGAAGGAGATGAACTCGTAGTTAGAAAAGGCCTGCTTGAAACCGATGCAGATCTAAAAGTTGACGACATAGTCCAGTTCGAGCGTTTTGGCTTTGTGAGAATAGATAAGATAGAGGGAGAAAAAGTAACAGCGATCTTTGCTCACAAGTGAGCCTTTTCTTTTTTCCATCCCAGTACTCTTGACTGCAAATGTCTCTTTGGGAAAATTGTAAGTGGGTCTATACCTTTCTCTCTTAAGAGATACCTGATTTCCACTTCATAGTCAGATTTTTCAAGCTTTTCACTCTCTTTGAGTTCAATTATGAAAAGTCTATCCGTAAGTTCTCTTATTGTCTTATATCCAAGGCCTAAAAGTGGCCGTATGTACTGAACGTTGAATCTATCCTCAAGACTTCTTGTTTTCCTCTGATCCAGTAATGGAACTCTATCATCTCTTCTAGTTCCATCACTTACTCTTTCTACGTCCTCACGTCTGGCAATCTCCTCCAATGCCATTTCATGAATAAATTGGATGGCATTGTTTGGATGTTTATCATTGATACACATTTCAGTAGCTTTTTCAAGGATTTTTCTGTCTAAGAAAAACACCTCATGCTCAAACCCAAGGCTTTGTGCAGTTTCTCTAGCATATTTCCAGCTGTCAAGGAGTCCAAAATTAACAGTAACCAGTTTAACTTCATAACCCAGTCTTTTCAAAATATATGCCGCCAGTGAAGAGTCTTTCCCCCCACTGTAAAGATGGTAAACCTCCATAAGTACCACCAAAAGAAAAATTAAAGAGCACTCCAGAATGGGTCTTTCTGGGCCTTTACTTTTGCCGTCTTTTTCAAAGCTTTTATATCGGTGTCATCAAGTACATCTCTAAGTTCCTTCACTAGCCTTATTGCATCATCTTTACTTATATCCACATAAAGGATTTCCCCTGGATGTATGTGTCTTCCCACCATGGCTCCCTCAATTGCCACAGCCACTTGATCTCCTTTCTTAGCCTCTTGGAGGAAATCTTCTTTGGACTTAATTGATTTTATTACTCCTACTCTATCTCCATTCTGCTTTATTAGCGGATATCCTGGCTTTATCCGTCCTTCAAGCACCTCTATTCCCACTATAGCTGGATGGCTTCTCCTAAAAACATACCGTTCATCGGGGAAGAGTTTAATAACACCAGGGAACTTGGTCTTTGCTAGAACCTCTTTCTTTTTCTTCTCTTCCTCTGCCTTTACCCATGCTTCATAATCCTCTATTATCTTGTAAATTATGTTCCCTACAAAGAGAGGTATTTTTTTGGCATTGGCGACTTCTTCCGCATCTTCATTAACTTTCACATTGAATCCAATAACCACACCATAGAATGGTTCCTCTTCTTTTACACTAAGAGCCTCCATAACATCGGTTTTGCTGATGTTTCCTACATCAGCCTTTCTAATGGGGATATTCTTCTCATGAAGTTCTTTACTCAAAGCTTCCAAGCTTCCAATGGTGTCTGCTTTTACTATCACTCCTACTTTATCTGTGCTTATAATCACACTCTTTATTTGGTCAAGGATCTCTCCTTTAGCCCTTTCAAGTTCCTCCTCACTTCTCACAGCTATCACTGGAGACCCAGCAAGGGCATCTTCCAATCCAGGTGCTGCTATTTTGATACCTGCAGAAGCAGAAACCTCTTCAACCTGATCAAACCTGTATCTCGGATCTCTTATCTCATCAAGAGGCTTAGGTTTAAGAAGGGCCCTTATTTTTGTGACTATAGCCTTATCTTTGCCTCCCACAACAATCATATCGTCTTTCTTTAAAGTACCGTCATAAACTATCACATCTATTGTTGTTCCAAAGCCTATTTCCTCCCTAACTTCAAGTATAGTTCCTCTTGCAGGCCCCTCTACTTCTATCTTGAGCTTCTCCTCAAGATACTTTTGAGCCAAACCGGAGATAAGTACAAGCAATTCAGGAATTCCAATACCATATTTAGCAGAGATTGGGATTATTGCGAGCTCCTTTCTGAAATCTTGGACACGGTCAAATCTATTGGCCTGAAAACCAATCTCATAGAACTTTCCTATTAATTCCCAAAGTTTGGTCTCAAGCTCTTGTTGTGCCCTCTGATCCTGTTTTTTAATATTGACTAAGAAAGGCTCATTTTCAGTTATTTTCCATCCTTTAATACGATCGATCTTATTTGCAGCTACAACAAAGGGAGTCCTATACTTCCTCAAAATTTCTATACTCTCCAATGTTTGGGGCTGAAAGCCTTCGTTTACATCAACTATGAGAATTGCTAAATCCGCCAAGCTTCCTCCCCTTGCTCTAAGGCTTGTGAAGGCCTCATGACCAGGAGTATCTATAAAAAGTAATCCTGGAAGCTTAATCTCACCTTTCCAGAGGCTTAAAAGAGGGCCAGCAAGCTGTTTAACAACATCGATAGGAACTTCAGTAGCACCTATATGTTGGGTAATCCCACCCGCTTCTTTCTCCGCTACGCGGGTATTACGTATACGGTCAAGCATTGTCGTCTTTCCGTGATCAACATGTCCTAAAACAGCTATAATGGGTTGCCTGATCTTTTTCATACTCTCACACTCCATAAAACTTTTGATAAGCGTTATCGGGATTAACTAAAACCTCTACTTTTTAAAGGTTTAGGAGAGTTAATCTTAAAAATCCCAATGCTTACTACATTTAGTGGTTATCATGCAAAAGAAAACTCTACAGAAAGGGAAGAGCTATTACAAAAAAGGAAAGGTTCTGTGGGTTCTCAAGTATAAGGAAAAACTGTTTTCCAAAGTTCTGGGAACGTATCCGTATTATGTAGAAGTGGACTTAGCAAAAAATTCAAACAGATGCACCTGCCCACAGGGCAAAGACTGCAAACACGTCGCTGCTGTACTCATGGCCTTTGAAGAAGGATTCTACATTGAAAGTGAAGATCCCCTCTCAGAGAGTTTACCAGAGCTAGTTATTGAGAAGTATTTCTTCACTGAAGATCCTGCACTTGGGATAGAAGTTCTGCTGAAAGAATTACAGTACCAGATAAACAATGATGAAAGTGGAAGTGAAGTTACTAGGCTTTTAAGGAAAACCTTAAAGCTCTTCCCACAAGCTCCCTCTGCAGAAATGAGATTTCAAATAATCGAGATATTTAATGAATTCAAACGAGTATTTTCAGAATATAAGCTGACAGAAGAGTTGGAGAAAGAAATCAAGAAAATCTTAAACTTCTAATTATATCACTTGCTCTTATTTACGCCCATAACCCCCCCAATCATCTCCAGTTTAACATTCTTAGCCCTAAAAGAGAACCTTTCAAAAGTGTCTTGAACCTTCTAACCTTTAGGTTCCACTTATAGTAGGGTCTTCAAAAAAAGCCTTATAAAGTTTGCATCTCTTAGAAAAGGATTAGAGGGTGGATAAAATGAAGGCAGTATACAGGGGCATGTGCCCAAATTGCCAAGATGTGATAAGCGATGAGAGGTTATATAATAAGCATCCATGTGAAACATGTCTTGACGAAGAAATTAAATCGGATGTTTATTTTGAACTTGTTAAAGGAATTTACGATGCTTTAAAGCTTAAAAACACATTAAAACACTGGGAAGAAGTGTACTCTCTAGAACAAAGACTTATTGAAGCGGAAAAACTTTTTAAAACTGCTACTGGATTCACATTCTGGAGTGCTCAAAAGACCTGGGTAAAACGGCTGGTAAGAGGAAAAAGTTTCTCAATCATAGCTCCAACGGGTATGGGAAAAAGTGTTTTTGGGGCGTTTATGTCCATTTATTATGCCAAAAAAGGAAAGAGATCATATATTGTCTTACCAACAACGCCTCTGGTCGTTCAAACGATCAAGAGAGTCAAGACTTTTGCTGAAAAAGCTGGAATAGATGTTAATTTAGCATATTATCATGGAAATATGAGGAAAAAAGAAAAAGAAGAAATGCTCCAAAAAATCCAAACTGGTGAGTTTGATGTTCTCATAACCTCCGCCCAATACCTTGCGAGAAATTTTGATGTCTTAAAGGACAAAAGATTTGACTTTATCTTTGTAGATGATGTTGATGCTTTTTTAAAAGCTTCAAAGAATATAGATCGCTCATTGATTTTACTCGGCTTTACCGAGGAAATAATTCAAAAAGCATGGGAAATAATAAGGCTCAAAAAACAGATGGCAAAATACCTTAATGGAAACAGAAAAGACAAAAATGAGCAGTTAAAAGAACTAAATAAGCAAATAAACGCAATTGAAAAAGAAATAAGAGAATTTAAACGCAAGAATAACATTGGAGTTCTGATTGTGGCCTCAGCAACTGGAAGTGCAAGAGGTGACAGAATAAAACTCTATCGTGAACTCCTTGATTTTGAAGTAGGGAGTGGACGATCCGCATTAAGAAATGTAGTGGACACATACCTATCTCCCCAACACCCAATAGAAGAGCATGTTGAAGAGATCATAAAGAAATTGGGCACTGGAGGCCTTATCTTCGTACCTATTGATCAGGGTATACTCTATGCAGAAAAACTAACTTCTTACCTAAAGGATAAAGGATTCAAAGTCGAATTAGTTTCAGCGAGAAATAAAAAGGGTCTTGAAAAGTTTGAGAATGGAGAGGCCGACTACCTAATTGGGGTTGCAACTTATTACGGATCTATTGTTAGAGGCTTAGATTTGCCACATCTAATAAGGTATGCAGTTTTTACTGGTGTTCCTAAATTCCGATTTAGCATAGATTTAGAACAACCTACTATCTACAGAGTTCTTGGTCTGATGAGTGAAGTTATGGAATTCCTAGAAAACGAAGATAGAAAGAATGCAGAAAAACTCTACGCTAGAATAAGAAGGCTCATAAGGAACATTCCACAGTTTGAAATTTTAAAGATAGAAGAAGCACTTGCAGAGGGATTGCCTCTAGAAGGATTTTCAAATCATGTTCTCAAGGTATTTAAGGAGGCAGTTGACTTTTTAAGAAATATATTGAAGAAGGAAGACGTTCTCAAGAGAATCGAGGAAGATCCTTTCGTAAGTCTCAAGAAAGAGGAAGGAAAGTGGTACATAGAAATCCCTGACGTTAGGACGTATATCCAAGCAAGCGGGAGGACTTCAAGACTATTTGCTGGTGGTATAACTAAGGGACTAAGCATAGTAATTGTGGACAACGAAAAGGTGTTCAATGGATTAAAGAGGCAAATGCGCTGGCGCTTTTCTGAGTTTGAAATGGTGGCCTTTAATGAACTAGACCTAGAAAAAATACTCCAAGAGATTGACAGAGATAGGGAAAAAGTCAAACTTATTATGGAAGGAAAGATCGCAGAGAAAACAAAGGATTTAGTTAGGTCAGCTCTTATGATAGTGGAGTCACCAAACAAGGCAAGAACTATCGCAAACTTCTTTGGTCAACCAAGCAAAAGACGTATCGGCGATTTAGTCGCATATGAAGTAAGCATTGGAGAATTAATGCTAACAATCCTTGCAAGTGGAGGACATATGTTCGACCTTGTAACCAATGACGGTTATCACGGGGTCTTGGTAAACGAAAAAGATGGAAAACTCTACTTCGTGCCAATATATGATACTTTAAAGCGTTGTAGAGACTGTGGTCACCAATTTGTGGACTGGGAAAGTAAGGGAGTATGTCCAAGATGCGGGTCTAAAGATATCAGAGATGCCCTCGAGAATGTGATGGCAATGAGGGAAATTGCTCAAGAAGTTGATGAAATATTAATCGGAACTGACCCAGATACTGAGGGAGAAAAGATAGCATGGGACATAAGGAATGTTTTATCCCCTTACACCCCAACAATAAAAAGGATTGAATTTCACGAGGTTACTAGGCCAGCTATTCTGAAAGCACTGAAAGAAGCAAGAGACGTGCACGAAGGCAGAGTAAATGCTCAGCTGGTAAGAAGAATCGAAGATAGATGGATAGGCTTCGAATTAAGCCAAAAACTCTGGGAAGTCTTTGAGAATACCTATCTTTCAGCAGGAAGAGTTCAAACACCTGTACTAGGGTGGGTAATCCAAAGATATAAGGAATTTGTAGAAAGTGAAACCAATTTTGTAAGACTAACCCTCGAAAATGATCTGGATGTCACCCTTGAAGGCGTTAAAGACGAGGTCGAAGAAGTTGTTGTAGAAGATGTGCAGCTGGAAGAGAGAGAACTCAATCCATTACCACCATACAGTACTGATACCATGCTTCAAGATGCTTCAAGATTTTTAGGATTCTCAACTGACTATACAATGAGACTAGCCCAAGACCTTTTCGAATTAGGTCTTCTTACATATATTAGAACAGACTCAACCCATGTCAGCAACGTTGGTATAGAAGTTGCTAAAGAGTACATAAGCGATGAAATCGGCGAGGAATACTTCGCCCCAAGGAAATGGGGAGAAGAAGGAGCTCATGAATGTATAAGACCGACAAGGCCTATAGACACCGGAAGATTAATGCAACTACTCAGAGATGGAGTTATAACACTTGCAAGAGGTCTGACAAGGGATCATTTCAGACTATATGACATGGTATTTAAGCGCTTTATGACATCCCAGATGAAAGCCGCAAAGATACTCTATGAAAAAGCAATCATAGATGCAAAAGTTGCAAAAACAGAAATAGAAGGCTATGTAGACATTCTTTATGAGGGATGGACAAAAATCCGGAATCCACCACTGAGAAAGCTTCCAAAACTTGAAAAAGGACAAAGGATTAGAGTTAAAGAGATCAAGAAATGGAAGGCTCCAAAAGTACCGCTTTTCACTCAAGGAGATATAATTGCCCTGATGAAAGAACGCAAAATTGGAAGGCCATCAACATATGCCAAGATAGTCAAAACCCTCCTTGATAGACACTACGTCATAGAAACCAAAGGGAGAAAGAAACTCGTGCCTACAGAGCTTGGAACTAAAGTATACCATTATCTCATAACCAGGTACAAAGAGCTCGTAAGCGAAGAAAGGACTAGACAGCTTGAAGAGCTCATGGATCTGATAGAAGAAAACAAAGCGAACTATCAAGAAATCCTGAATGAAATGTACAAAGAAATTAAAAAATACATCGCTTGAGGTTTTTCTTTAAATTATTAAAAGAAAAGAAAGAGTTCACTCTTTCCTGTGTTTCATTTTCCAGTTATGCCATCTATAAAGGGCTGAGAGTGATTTAATTGCCCTTTCTGGTTCAGGATATGCTGGAATGCCCTTCTCATTAAGTATGTCAATAGCTTCTTTAGCCTCAATTCCACCTACTATTGCAACTACAATTGGCTTCTTCTTTCCACTTGCTTCATATTCTCTGATAACTATCTCTGCAAGATCTCTTGGGTCTAAAACTGCTGTTTGACAGTAGAGAACTGCTATTGCGTGCATCTCTGGATGAGCCAAGGCATCTCTAACTGCCCCTTCATAAGCCTCAGCACCTGCCATACCTGTAAGGTCAACAGGATTCTTGTAGCTTCCAAATGGTGGCATGTGGTTTGCAAAGACTTTAAGCTCCTCTAAGTTGTCGTAAAGTTTTAATCCTTCTTCTTCAGCAGCATCAGTGGCCATAACCCCTATTCCACCACCGTTTGTGAGTATCACAACGTTATCTCCCTCTGGTTCTGGAAGGTTGGAGAGTGTTCTTGCCCAATCAAATGCCTCGCCTATTGTTAAAGCCCTTAACACACCACTTTGCTTGAATGCGGCAGTGTAGATGCTGTCAGCGCCAGCTAGTGACCCAGTGTGTGAAGCCGCTGCTTTGGCTCCTCTTTCACTTCTACCGGCTTTAATGATTATAATTGGCTTCTTCATTGAAACTCTCTTGGCAACTTCCATAAACTTCCTACCGTCCTTTACACCCTCCATATAGATTAAAATAGCACCGGTGTTTTCATCGTCTTCAAAGTATTCAAGCATGTCAGCGTCATCAAGGTCACTCTTGTTTCCTATGCTAACTACGGCTGAAAGACCAACTTTTTCAAGAATTGTCCATCCCATAAGTGCTATTCCAAGAGCACCGCTTTGGGAAACAAGGGCTAGCTTTCCTGGCATAACATCAGTTGGTCCGAATGTAGCGTTAAGCTTCGCAGGAGTATAAACAATACCAAAGATGTTTGGACCAAGAATTCTCATTCCATACTTGTGAGCTGTCTCGACTAGCTGCTGTTCAACTTTCTTGCCCTCTTCACCAAGTTCTCCAAATCCTGAACTAATTATCGGAAGAACTTTAACACCCTTCTTCCCACACTCTTCTACAACCTGTGGGACAAACTTTGCTGGTACAACTATCACCGCCATATCAACTTCATCGGGAACATCGAGAATGGTCTTGTAAACTTGGAATTTTCTTCCACTGATCTCTATTTCTCCACCTTTAACATTTACTGCATATATTTTCCCTTCATAGCCGTATTCGATGAGATTTTTCATAATAGCGTATCCTATTTTCCCTGGCTTGCCAGAAGCCCCTACAACAGCAACGCTCTTTGGTTTGAAAAGTGCTTCTATGCTCATTTCCTCCACCCCATGAACTTTACAAAGGTTAATCTGAAAAAGGAGTTATAACTTTTCCCTTATCCATTTGCCGACTTGAGTATCGGCGTTCGCTAAAGAAACCTTGAGTTTTGAACGTGGATTGGATAAAGAAAAGTTAAGCAGATACTATAAAATTGTTTCATGAGGATTTTTGAACTACTAAATTTCGAGGGATAATAGCTTTAAAGCTGGAGGACAAAAATAAGAATAGTGATACTCCTCCCACTCCAAAAATATGAAGCATACTCGATAAGCTAGTGTCAGAAGTAAAGACAAGATACTAAGAGAGGGAACCTTTTGCAATTGAGGAATTACCTTATGATTATTTACTATCCCAAAAAGGTGAGGAATAATGGGAGTTCCGATTGGTGAGTTAGTTTCAAAAAAAGAGCTGGAATTGGAAAACCTAAATGGTAGAAAAGTGGCCATAGATGCGTTCAACGCTATATACCAGTTCCTATCCACCATCAGACAAAGAGATGGTACCCCTCTAATGGATTCCAAAGGAAGGATAACCTCCCATCTCTCAGGCCTTTTCTATAGAACGATAAATCTTACGGAAGCAGGAATAAAACCTGTCTATGTCTTTGATGGGAAACCTCCAGAGTTTAAGAAGAAAGAACTTGAAAAGAGAGCCGAAGCTAGAGAAGAAGCAAGAGAAAAATGGGAATTAGCCCTTGCCAGGGGAGACTTAGAAGAGGCCAAAAAATACGCCCAACGAGCTTCAAAAGTAAATGAACTTCTAATTGAAGACGCCAAAAAACTTTTGGAACTGATGGGGATCCCTTGGGTTCAAGCTCCCAGCGAGGGAGAAGCCCAAGCCGCCTATATGGCATCTAAAGGAGATGTTTGGGCCTCGGCAAGTCAAGATTATGACTCATTGCTCTTTGGAACACCAAAACTCGTAAGGAACCTCACCATAACAGGAAGACGAAAACTACCTGGAAAAGATGTCTATATTGAGGTTAAGCCTGAATTAATACTTCTTGAAGATGTGCTGAACGGGCTGAAACTAACAAGAGAGAAACTTATTGAGTTAGCAATACTCGTTGGTACTGACTACAATCCAGGAGGAATAAAAGGATTAGGACCAAAAAAAGCCCTTGAAATAGTAAGACACTCCAAAGATCCCCTATTAAAATATCAAAAGACAAGTGATGTAGACCTATATGCAATTAAGGAATTTTTCCTGAATCCACCAGTAACAAATGAGTACAAACTAGAATGGAAAATGCCCGATGAAGAGGGGGTACTGAGATTCCTCTGTGATGAGCATGACTTTAGCGAAGAACGTGTGAAAAATGGACTTGAGAGACTCAAAAAAGCAATAAAAGCTGGAAGACAATTTACATTAGATGCTTGGTTTAAAAAATGACCTTTTTATTTTTAAAATTAAAATTAAATGGGAAGCTTTAATCCAAGCTTCTCAACCATTTCTTTGTAACGGTTTCTTACCGTTACCTCTGTTACTCTTGCCGCCTCTGCAACTTCTCTCTGAGTTCTCTTTTCTCCCTCTAGAAGGCCAGCAATGTATAAAGCAGCTGCAACCAAACCCGCAGGACTTTTTCCACTAGTAAGACCCATATTATAAGCTTGTTCCAAAAGGTCAATCGCTCTTCTTCTAGTCCTCTCACTCAAACCAAGCTCATCTGCAAACTTGTTTACATAATCAGTCGGTTTAACAAAGAGTTTCTTTGGTGTAAGGTTAAGGTTTCTAGCAATAAACCTAAAACTTCTCCCAATCTCTTTTTTATCTACTTTAGCCATATCTGCTATTTCATCCAAAGTTCTCGGAATTTTGAGTAGTCTGCATGCAGCATAAACACATGCAGCGATTACACTTTCAATTGAACGGCCCCTTATAAGTCCCTTTCTTACAGCCTCCCTGTATAGACGAGCTGATTCTTCTTCCACGTGTTTGGGCAGGTTTAGTCTTGCACCAAGCCTATCAAGCTCGCTTAATGCGAAAGCTAGGTTTCTCTCCGCAGCATCGCTTACTCTAAGCCTGCTCTGCCACTTTCTAAGACGATAAATCTTCTCTCTCATTAACCCTTTAACATTTCTGTCATACCCTATATCCGTTGAAAGACCCTTGTCGTGAAGCAATATGCTCTCAGGTGCCCCAGTTCTAGACCGTTTCTCTCTTTGAGAAGCGTCAAAGGCCCTCCACTCAGGACCCATATCAATCATGTTTTCTTGAATTACAAATCCACAACTTGCACAGATTACCTCTCCCCTCTCAGGGTCATAAACAAATTTATCAGAGCCACAAACAGGGCAAATCCTATGCTTAGTCACAATTACACCCCCACGGTCAGTAACCTTGTCAATCCTCATATATAAACCTTAAGCTTTTTCAAATCTAGTTATTGAATTGGTTATCCATTTTACATGTTCTTTTTTAAACGTAATCTTTTCCAATATCCTAACATCCTCTTCAACAATATTCACATACGCCCAGAGGAATACAGGATCTTTCTCACTTCCCACAACACGATTTCGGTAAAGAATGTCAAGTGTCCCATCACTACTTTTTCTAGCGGAAATAGGTTTCCAAATGTCCAAACTAACCTCTCCCTTATCACTGAGCGCCTTGATAATCTCCTTAATTCTCACTTTTGTTTCACCACTTAATTCTAAATTCTTTCCTCGTTCTGGCATCAATTTGAGCCAAGATCCTTTTAAGTTTTTCATCTGTGATTCTCTCATTTATCTGACCAGCCTGATAAAGCTGGACTAGTATTAACTCTACCTGTCTCGCAAGTTCTGGTCTAACCAACTTCACTCTTCCCAATCTTTCTCTCGCTTCAGGAGTTAAAATCTGCTTCATTATTGCCTGTAATTGGGCCTCTAACTCCATTTCTTGCCTTATTTGCTCCTCCTCAGCCTTCCTTTGCTCGGCAAGTCTTTTTTGAAGCTCTAAAAGCTTTTTCTTCCTAATCTCCTCTATATCTTCACCCATCCTATCACCCTCAACAAAAGTTATTTTAAAAAGTTATTGGAAAATGCTGATTAAACTCAAAAAGGGAGAAAACATCAGTACTTCTTAAGTTCAGGTATTATTTCTTCAAGTTCCTTCTTAAGCTCTGTGGCAGCCTTATCAAGGAAACTTCTTCCCTTTGGTGTGACTACTCTGCCCTCTCCAGGGATCTTTGTGATGAATCCAGCAGCCTCGAGCTGTTGAAGTGCCTTTCTAACGATACTTCCACTTCCTTTGTAAAAGTGTTCTGGTGCATGGCCTCTGTTCTTTCTTCCACCATACCATGTCCTTAATCTTTCAATGCCCACTGGTCCATCCACATAAACTTTTCTCAAAACTGAGGCTACTCTGTAATACCACCAATCGTCTTGTTCTGGTATCCTCTCCTTGTGTCTACCAGTCTTAACGAATAATGCCCATTCAGGTGGTTTTATTTCAGGTATTTCTTTTAACTTCTGAGCTACCCTCTCAACGAGTAAATCACCAGGAACATCATAAACTGTCGCCATTCTTCATTCCCTCCCTTTTTTGAACTTCTTCCTAAATTGAGCGATATCGAGTTTGATCTTCTTAACGGGTTTTTCTTCCCGTCTCTCCTTCGAGACTTCCTTAAGCTTAAGCTTCTTTAAATACTTTTCCCATCCCTCTCTGGGACGAAACAATATAAACCTTTTGCCCCTAACGTCGATGAGCTCACTATCTGTAAGCTCCGCAACCTTTTCAGCTATACCTCTCCTATCCATTTCTGTAGAAATGAGTGCGCCTTTCTTTATTTCTACCTTTAATATACCCTCTTTTTTTAGTTGAACGTTAATCTCATTGATTACACTTTCATCTAGACCTTTTTTTCCAACCCATGCTTTTGGTTCAATATCATAATATTTGGCCCGTATGGCTCTTCTCACCTTTCCGGGTAAGCGTTTCTCCATCTCTCTCACCTCTCTCTAAAGTCTCGCCCACTTTTGGACGCGAAGGTTTTTGGAAGAAGGGCTTTTTAAATCTTGCCTAACTGCTACACACCTTTGAGTAAAAATCCTTATTAAGTTTTAGTCTTTATTGGTGTAGTGGTGATTGCAATGAAAGTACTGTTTTTAACGGCAGATACGTTTGAAGATTTGGAACTTCTTTATCCACTCTACAGAATGAAGGAAGAAGGGCATGAAGTTTATATTGCAAGCAATAAAAAGGGTACAATAGTAGGAAAACACAATTATTCCGTAAATGTTGATTTAGTCTTTGATGACGTGAATCCAGATGAATTTGATGCTCTAGTTTTACCTGGAGGAAGAGCACCTGAAATTGTAAGAATATACCCCAAAGCCGTGGAAATAGCTAAAAAGATGTTTGAAGCTGGAAAACCCGTAGCAAGTATATGTCACGGCCCTCAGGTTCTGATATCTGCAGGTGTTCTTAAAGGAAGAAAAGGGACGTGTGTCGTCACAATAAAAGATGACCTCATAAACGCTGGAGCTGAATATATCGACAGTGAAGTTGTTGTCGATGGAAATTGGGTAAGCTCCAGACATCCTGGAGATATCTCTGCTTGGATGAGAGAGTTTGTAAAACTTTTGAAGTGAGTTTCTTTTTCATTATTTGGTATTTAGAAAGTCTATTTGTGGTATTCATATCGAACAATGTACCAACAATTTTATTAACTTTCGAACATAAGTGTAATTAACAAAAAAGCATTCGGACCTAAGAATGCCCAATCTCGGGTAAGAAACTTTGTGGAACCTATTGAAACTATTCGTTTCACCGCTTCCCTAAAATATTTAAACGTGGAAATACTCTGTAGGTGATTAAATATGACAAAAGAGTTTGAATTTTCGTTATGGAACTATATGAAAGACATCAAATGGGGAGAGTATGTTGTGATAAAACATACATCCAGCGATCCTACCCATCTTTTGTTCTATATATTAATACGACAACTACAGGAAGACAACACGCCATTCATCATTGTAGATGTTCTTGATAAACTCCATCTTTTCAAGACGCACTTAATGACTGCTGGAATAGACACAAGTATTGTAAATGATATTCCAGTGATAAAACTCGGAGGCATAAAACATACTGGAAATATCATGAGTTTAATTGAAAGGGTTGACATCTCCCAAGATATCCCCATATGGACAAGACACTACCGTGAAGCTCTCCATAGGGTGGAAGAACGATTCAACAATTACATCAAGATAATAGTTGGTGTCGATGCTCTGCTTCAACTCTATGAAGAGAATATTTGGGATCTTAATATTCTAATGCTTTCTGGATTTGCTAATATGCTAGGAGACAAGAGAAGTAAAGGGTTTATATTTCTAAACTACTCGACACTCAAATCTACAACTATCTTAAAACTTGAGGAGATCTTCACAAGAATTCTAAGCGTAGGATTGGAAGAAAACACGCTAACTCTGAGGATTGAGAAATCCATAAACTTCAGCGAGTATAGAAAAGAAATTAAAGTTAATGCTCAAGAACTTCAAGATTATTTAATAGGGCCAAGCCCTACAAAATAAAACTAAAAGGGGTCAAAAGACGGCCCTATCCCTCCCCTCTATTTGTTTCACTTCAGCTTTCTTTTTAGTGAACATTTCTTCAATTCTCTTGTAGTATTCTATAGTCTCCTCACTTATACTTGGGCTTACTTTCTTCAGGGCTTCTTCAAAATCCTTCATTGTAACTTTGACACGTTTTCTGATATCACTCGCCCTTGTATTAGGACTTATCTCTCCCTTTAATATTGCTCCTCTCATGGCATTAAGTGCTGCCTCTCTTACCACAGCCTCGATGTCGGCTCCTGTATATCCTTCAGTCCTTTTTGCTAGCTCTTCTAAACTAACATCTTCCGCAAGTGGGACATTTCTTGTATGAACCTTGAATATCTCAAGCCTTGCTTTTTCATCTGGTGCT
>NZ_JXCG01000009.1 GCF_001317345.1 Thermococcus sp. EP1
GTACTGCCCTCCGAGAGGGGGCGGGAAACCGAGGCCGCCGCCGGCCACTCAAATGCCCGGGTGGTGTAGCCAGGCCCATCATGCGGGACTGTCACTCCCGCGACTCGGGTTCAAATCCCGACCCGGGCGCCAAGATTCTTTTAAGTTATCTAAAGCTTCAAATGCTTTCTAATTGTCTCCAACTCAACTTTTGCTGTCATGTCAAGATTTATTGGTGTTACACTAACTTTTTTCTCAACTTTCACTGCATACATGTCTGTTCCTGGTTCTAGAATATCCTTGGGACATTGGGTTCCTACTATCCAATAGTATGGGTTTCCTTTGGGATCTATTCTCTCTTCAACCGATGCCATATACATTCTTTTTGCAAGTCGCGTGAGTTTTATTGGAGTATCTTTGCTTGCACCAAATGGAATATTAACGTTGAGCATATCTACACTTTTGGGCATTCCTTGAGTTAGAACGGCTTTTGCGACTTTTCTTAAGAAAAACTTAGCAATAGAAAAGTCTATTTCTTCACCTTCACCAAATTTATGTTTTTCTCGGTTAACCTCTAAGCTTATGGCAATACTTGGAATATCATGAGTGGCCGCCTCTATAGCAGCACTTGCTGTTCCAGATATTGTTATTTCGGTACTCATGTTTTCTCCAAGGTTTATTCCACTAATTGCAAGGTCGAATGTTCCAAATCTTGCCATGGCAAAGACTACACAGTCAACAGGCATACCATCCAGAGCGTAAGCTATTCTTGCCCCTTCAATGTTTATTCTTTTTGCTCTCAATGGTCTGTGGAGAGTCATGGCCCTTCCACTCGCACTTCGCTGGAACATTGGGGCCACAACATAGATCTCTCCAAGATCTTGAAGGGCCTCAACGGCTGCTTTTATCCCTTTTGAATAGATCCCGTCATCATTGGTTATTAAGATCTTAACCATCTCTTAACCTCCACGTGCCGTCATCTCTTTTTTAATATTCTCCGGTAGAGAGAGATAAGCTACTATTTCGAGTATTTTTCCGATGATAATCAATAATGCTCCTATTCCAAATACGATCAATAAAATCGCACCTACAAAATACAGGAGCCCTGTTGTTCTGAATATCCCCACTTCGGTCTCAATGCTTATACTCTCATAACTCTTTTTGAGGTAATAAGATCCAAGAACAAAAAGAATCCATGCTAGTATTCCTCCTATTAAGAGACCCTTAATAATTTGTCCAAGGCTCTCCAGTCCTTTTCCTGCTAAGTTCCAAAATATCCCTTGTAATACTGTGATCCCTATGACCGAGATAAGTGCAATCAGAAACACAAAAAAGGCCCCTAAGTGGAGTATAAATGCCACTAAATAATCTTTAAATATGTCGTCCCTATTAACTGCGAGGGAAATCTCTTTTACAGCCAATAAAATCAATATAAATCCTATTATGCTTATCAGATTCCCAATTCTTGGGATATTCCCGCCAAGAATCGAAAGTATGGCTCCTACACTCCCATAAGTTTTTGCTTGAGTTAGCCCCATGATATCACCATAATGCTTTTCCTTTTCTTCTATATGAGCATTTCCATCAAGCTTAAAAAGACCTTTCCTAAGCTTTGGTAGGTGGGAATTAATGACATTTTGGACAAGTGAAGACAACGTTGCGGGGAAAAAAGGGAATGCTCTTTATGTTATCCTTCCGACTATTGGATGTTATCGATATAGAATTGGAGAAGCATGTTATATGTGTTCTTACCCTGCAGAGGCTCCAAAAATACCTTGGAGTCAAGAGGAACTCATTCAATATTTTAAAAAGGCTTTGAAAAAGATCGAAGGTAAAAAAGGCCCTATTTCAGTTAGAATATTTACTTCAGGAAGCTTTCTTGATGATGGAGAAGTTAAGCCTGAAACGAGGAGGGAAATCTTCTCTGTACTGGCAGAGACTGAAAATGTTGAGGAAATTGTTGTAGAAAGCCGTTCAGAATTAGTTAGGTATGAAACTATCACGGAATTGGTCGAACTGATCGGGGATAAATATTTTGAGGTAGCCATAGGTTTGGAAACTGCAAATGATGATGTAGCTGATGTTGGCATAAATAAGGGGAATACCTTTGAAGAATTTATCAAGGCCAGTGAAATTATTAAAAAAGCAGGGGCTCATGTGAAGACTTATCTGCTCTTTAAACCTATTTTCTTAAGCGAAAGCGATGCTATTAGAGATCTAAAGGAGAGCATAAGGAAAGCGGCCCCATATACAGATACGTTTTCCATAAATATAACGAATATTCAAAGAGGTACGACATATGAAAGATTATGGGAGAAAGGAGAGTATAGAACTCCTTGGCTCTGGAGTGTTGTAGATGTTCTTAAATGGGCCAAAAATACTTTTCCCGAAAAAAGGATTCTAAGCGATCCTGTTGGAGCAGGGTCAAAAAGAGGTCCTCGTAATTGTGGCAAATGCGACAAAATGGTTGCAAGGGCTATTAGGGAGTTCTCAAATACTCAAGATTTAAAGTATCTCGAAGAAATCACACATGGATGTATTGAAGAATGGCAGTATATAGTGACTGAAGGACTTATGGATTGGCAGCTTCAACTCTTGTGAGCTTTCTATTTTTACAAACATCAAGATAATATCCTAAAACCTCAACTTAAAATAGGTCATTGGATGCTTGTTTATGTGCAATAAACTGATATGTGTTGGTATTTAGAGTCTTAACAAGCAACTTAGTCTCCATCCATGTACATAGGTGAGAAAATTTTCGAAAACTTTAAATGTTTTACATAAGTAAAAAGAGTTAGCGGATTGTAGGTGATGCTTATGGCAAATGTCGAAGTTAAAAAGGAAGGATATTTGTCTATTGGGAAAACAGAGGCAGTTGAGATAAGCGTGGACACTTTCCTATGCAAGGGGTGTGGTATCTGTCTAGAACTCTGCCCAAGAACGGTTTTTGAGTGGAGCAAAGAACTTAGTGAAAAAGGCGTTCATTATCCCCTTCCCGTGAATGCAGAGAAGTGTGTGAAATGTAAACTTTGTGAACTCCTGTGTCCTGACTTTGCTATAGCTGTTAAGTGGTGATATCATGATATTCCGTGGAGATGAGCCCGAGCAAATAGGGCTCTTGAGGAAGTTGTATCCGAAAGGTAATTACTTCATGCAGGGAGATGAAGCAATAGCATATGGGGCCCTTTTTGCAGGTTGTAGGTTCTACGCTGGTTATCCGATAACACCGGCGAGTGAGATTGCTGAGACAATGGCAAGGGAACTTCCGAAAGTTAGAGGATATTATATCCAGATGGAGGATGAGATAGCGAGTATAGCGGCGGTTATAGGGGCCTCTT
>NZ_JXCG01000010.1 GCF_001317345.1 Thermococcus sp. EP1
GCTGGTGCAAAATCAATGACCGCCACCTCTGGTCCTGGATTCAGTTTAATGATGGAAAATCTGGGTTATGCTATAATGACTGAGACTCCATTGGTTTTAGTAAATGTCCAAAGAAGCGGCCCATCAACAGGACAACCCACACTTGCTGCTCAAGGGGATATTATGCAAGCAATATGGGGAACTCATGGGGATCACAGTGTAATAGTGTTAACTCCTGCAACAGTTCAAGAGGCATTTGACATGACAATAAAAGCTTTCAATTTAGCTGAAAAATACAGAACACCAGTGATACTCTTAACTGATGCCGAAGTTGGACATATGAGGGAGAGAGTTTATGCTCCAAATCCTGATGAGCTTGAACTTATTTATAGAAAGCTTCCAGCTAATGAGGAGGAGTCTAAGTATCCTTTTGGAGATATTCACGGAGACTTAGTTCCCCCAATGCCGATTTTTGGGGAGGGACACCGAACATATGTCACTGGACTAACGCATGATGAGAGAGGAAGGCCCAAGACGGTGGAAAGTGAGATTCATGAGAAGTTAATAAAGCGCATAGTTGAGAAAATAGAGAAAAACAAAAAGGACATAATTGATTATAATGTGTACGAACTTGAAGATGCTGAAATTGCTATTGTGAGCTTTGGAATTGTTGCGAGATCTGCAATGAGGGCAGTTAAGGAATTGCGCAAGAGGGGAATTAAAGCGGGACTTCTTAAATTAAACGTTCTATGGCCGTTTGATTTTGATCTCATAGAAAATATAGCGAAAAAAGTTGAGAAGATCTATGTAGCAGAGATGAACCTTGGTCAGCTTTATCACATGGTTAAGGAAGGTTCCAACGGAAAAGCTCCTGTGGAATTGATCCCTAAGATCGGTGGCGAAATTCATACTCCTCAAGAGATAATAGAGAGAATTGAAGATGATTTGAGGTGAAGAGAATGTATCTAAAGTCAAGTTACGAGATTAGGGATAAGTACCTTAGAAAAGATATGCTTCCAACAATTTTTTGTCCTGGCTGTGGTATAGGGGCTGTTTTGCAGTATACTCTTAGGGCTATCGATGATCTTGGATTGAATCAGGATGAGATTGTGTGGGTAAGTGGAATAGGATGTTCCTCAAGAGTTCCAGGTTATGTTAACTTTGATGGTTTGCATACAACTCATGGGAGAGCATTAGCTTTTGCAACAGGAATAAAAATGGCCAACCCCAAGCTTAAGGTAATCGCCTTTATGGGGGATGGGGATGCAGCGGCAATAGGTGGTAACCATCTGATTCATGCTATAAGAAGAAATCTTGATATTACAGTGATTCTGATCAATAACTTTACATATGGTATGACAGGAGGGCAGGTGGCTCCAACAACACCAAAAGGACTTAGGGGGACTACAGCACCTTATGGGAGCTTTGAGAACCCATTTGACATAGCCGAGCTTGCTGTAGCTGCTGGAGCCAACTATGTTGCAAGGTGGAGTGTCTTTAACTACATCCAGGGTATAAACAGTATAAAGAAGGCCCTTCAGAAAAAAGGCTTTACTTTGGTTGAGTTCCTCTCCCAGTGTCCGATAAGCTTTGGAAGAAGGAACAGGTTGAAGACAGGTACAGAGCTGATAAAATGGTACCAACAAATAACAGTGCCTATCAGTAAAGCAAAGAATATGACTCCAGAAGAACTTGAAGGCAAGGTTGTAATTGGGGAATTTGTTGATAGAGATAGACCAAGTCTGGTAGAAGAGTACGAGGCATACAAAAAGAGAGCGAGAAAAATGATGGGGTGGGAAGAATGAGAAAGGAAGTTCTCATAGGTGGCTTTGGTGGTCAGGGCGTTATCTTGGCAAGTGTCATTCTTGGAAGGGCTGCAACGGTATATGAAGGCCTTTATGCAGTTCAAACTCAGGCATATGGTCCAGAATCTAGAGGAGGAGCAAGCAGAGCGGAAGTGGTTATAAGTGATGAACCTGTAGATTACCCAAAGGCATTAAATCCAGAATATGCACTCCTTCTTTCTCAACAAGCATATGAAAAGTACCTTCCTGTTGTTAAAGAAGGCGGTATAGTTATAGTGGAGAAAGATCTTGTTCCAAACAGAAATGAAGAACTCGAGAGAAAATTCAAAGTTTATGCGCTTCCCTTAACTGAAATAGCTGAGGAAACTACTGGTCTCAGTTTGACAATGAATATTCTTACTCTTGGATTTTTGGTGAAATTAACTGAAATAGTGAGTGAAGAAGCAATAGAAAAAGCTGTGCTTGACTCGATTCCTAAGGGTACAGAGCACCTTAATTTAAGGGCTTTAAAGAAGGGTTTTGAGCTCGGGGAAAAAGCTCTTAATGGGGAACTTTAATTTTCCTTGTTTTCTTTCTCCGCAAGATTTATTATGAATGTCCTGGTATTTCTCTTAGTATGCTGATAAACAAAACTAAGAACCAAGTATGGAATGGAAGAGTAAAAGTTGCAGACACATTTTTCAAGCGATTTAGGGGATTAATGCTTACTCCAGAAGTTAACTATGCATTGGTGTTTATTCTACCTACAGAGAGCAGAATAAATGCTTCGATTCATATGTTTTTCATGTTTCAGAGCATAGATGTTCTCTTTCTTGACTCTTCTCGAAAAGTGGTTGATCTTAAGCGCGCAAAGCCTTGGAGAGTTTATATGCCAAAGGAGAGTGCAAAATATATAATTGAAGCTCCAGTAGGTGTTATAAATGCTATTCATGCTGAAATAGGAGACGAGATTGACTGGCAAGTAGAGGAAGAGAGAAAAGCTGTTCCTTCTCCTGCAAGTGCGATTAATAAGATAAACATAAAAAGTTCAAATGGTGTTATAAGCTTGGCTGAACCTAAACCAAAGCTTAAAGGGAAATGACATGCTTGAGAGTATTATTGAATGCATAAAAAACAAAATTGAAAAGAACAGAGAACTTAGAGATGAACTTTACTCCTTGATTCTGTATGGCTCTTTTGTGAGAGGAGATTTTATTGAAGGAGTCAGTGATTTGGATTTCTTTGCTGTAATAAAGGATAATGAAAAAGTTATTGCTTCCTTAAAAATAGTTTTAGAGGAATGTTGTGCTAATCTAGGTGCTGTTGAGATTGACTTAGCGTGGGAGTACCTTGAGAATTTAGATGATCCATTACATAAAGGATTTCCATTTAAATTTTTAACAATATACCAGCAAGACTTTTTAGAGCATCATGTTGTAATATATGGAGATGATATAACTTCCTTACTTCCGAGATACTATTTTAAGGATCTTTTGAAGTGGAGAATTGAAAGGTTGCTGGCTTCAATAAATAAGTTCAGTGGAAATTTAAAGATGCTACATATAGGTGCCGGAGAAGTAGTCCGTCTTTTGGCCCTTATCCATGGTGCTAGAAGCCTCAGAAAAAAAGAGGTGTTAAGAGTTCTTGAGATAATTGGAGACATAGAAGCATTGGAAATTTATAGGGCGTATCTTAATGGCAGGGAGTTAAGATTTAGTGAAGATTATCTTAAAGAGTTCGTTCGTTCTAGGTGCGAAATACTCAAAAAACAGCAAAATCTATAGCGATGTTGTATTGATATGGAGCATAGGGCCTTACTTTCCTTTTCTCCAAGATCTTAATTTCCCTTCCAAGGTTTTTGGCAATTTCCTTTATTTTCTTCTCGTGCTCTCCAAAAAGATCATCCTCATGTGAGAAACCGTAATAGTGGATTATTCCTTCACGTCTCACACTTAGCATAGCCTCTCTTAGGAACTCGTGTGCGAACTTGGGAAGATTCATAATAACTCTATCTGCCTTTATTTGCCCAGCGACTTTTCTTACATCTCCGAGGATGGGAATGATATTGTTAACCTTGTTCAGTTTTTTGTTCTCTTCTAAATATCGTATGGCCCAGGGGTTGATGTCACATGCAAAAACGAGCTTTGCCTTCTTTGCTAGAAGAACCGAATAGGGCCCCACGCCTGCAAACATGTCAAAAACTATTTCTCTCCTTTGAACTTTTTTGAAGATTCTCATTCTTTCTGTAGCTAATCTTGGGGAGAAGTATACCTTTCCGACATCTAATTTTAGCCTGATTCCGTTTTCTCGGTGAATGGTTTCAGTTCTTTTCTCTCCAGCGAGATGAATAAGTTCCCTAACTCTGTATTCTCCTAAGACTTTACTACCTTTTGCAAACACGGCTTTTATATGCTTATGAACCTGTAGTATAGCCTCGCCAATATTTTTTCCATATGGGGTTAATTCTTCGGGAAGTTCTAGTATAGCTATCTCTCCAATAATATCAAATGAGGAGGGTAAGAGTGGGAGGAAATCTTTAGGAACTTCAACAACTTCTCTATAGCTATGGGGTCTTTTAGAAGCTTGCTCAAAACTTGTTTCAACTAGTTCAAATCCTTCTATTCTTTCTTTCACTGGAAAAATCACAAAATCCCCAGTAGTTTTGACTTTGAATCTATTATCCAGTAAATTAAGCTCAAGAAGAGTTTTTCTCACGTTTTCTGCCTCTTTTTTTGGGACTTTTATTCCGAGCATTTTCATCACTAAAAGAATTTGCAATGGACTTAAAAGAATTTTGAGCGAAAAGTTTTTAAATAGATTTCAAGGTTACGATATTGGACGCCCCGGTGGTGTAGCCCGGTCAAACATGCGGGCCTTTCGAGCCCGCGCCCCGGGTTCAAATCCCGGCCGGGGCACCAAAATTCTTCTGTATTGTAATCAAACACATCTAGTTTTAGAATAAGTTAAGCTTTTAAACTATGACTTGGATAAATAATCCAGTGGGAACATGAAAAAGTTAATATTCCTATTGCTCTCATCCATTGTATTAATACTCTTGGGAATAGCTGTGGGTTCTGTTAGGATATCCTTTGGAGAAATTCTTTCATCATTCAGTTTGAAAACTTTGAAAATGGCATTTTCAAATCCAAATTCACTTCGAGGCAATACTTACATTGTGCTTCAAATACGACTGCCAAGGGTTTTATTGGCGTATTTTGTTGGAGTAAGCTTGGCATCTGCTGGTACGGCTTCTCAAGCTCTCTTTAAAAATCCGCTCGCAGATCCATATATTATTGGGATAAGTGGAGGTGCTGCAGTAGGGGCTTCAATAGCAGCCCTTTATTTTCCTCCTTATATGAGTTTTTTTGCTTTGCTTGGTGCCCTATTAGCAGTTTTCACGGTCTACAGGATCGCGAAGGTAAATGGACATATTCCAGTTGATACGTTGCTTTTAGCTGGAATCGCACTTGGATTTTTCACAAGTGCTTTGACCTCTTATCTTCTTTATGTCGGGAGAGAGAGTATCCATAATGTTATTTTCTGGCTCATGGGAACTTTCAATGGAGCGATGTGGAAGGAAGTGAGAGTGGTTATGCTCTCATCAGTTTTAGGAACATTGTTCCTATTTCTAAGCTGGAAAGAATTAAATTTGCTTCTTTTGGGAGAGGAGAGTATTTCAATGGGGTTGGATATCAATTTGTATCGGAAACTTATTATAGGTGTTATATCGCTCCTCACTTCTTTTGCTGTAGCAACCAGTGGGATAATAGGTTTCGTGGGTCTAATAAGTCCTCATGCCATGAGATTGGTATTTGGGCCTAACCATAAGAGATTACTTCCAGCTTCTGCACTTTTTGGAGGTAGCTTAATGGTCTTCGCTGACCTTATTGCAAGAAGTTTACTCAGTCCTACTGAAGTGCCAGTAGGAATAATAACTGCCCTTTTTGGTGCTCCGTTTTTTATCTACCTTTTGATGAAGAAGAAGAGGGGTGAGCTCCTTGGTTAAGCTTGAAGTTAAAATATCTTTTTCCTATGGGGAAAAGGAGGTTCTTAAGGATGTTTTCTTCTCAACTAAAAGGGGAAAACTTCTGGCTATTGTAGGCCCTAATGGGGCTGGAAAATCAACCCTTCTCAAGTGTTTGGTTGGAATTTTAAAGCCTCGAGGTTATGCAAAATTGGATGGTATAGATCTTTTAAGCTTAAAACCGAAAGAGAGAGCTTACTATATCTCTTACGTTCCTCAAACGTCCTATCCAGAATTTGCTTTCACTGTTGAAGAGTTTGTTGAACTTGGAACTTATGCCACCGGAGGAAGTGTGGAAGATGCCCTAAAACGAGTTGGGATGGGAGATAGGAGCCATGAATTGGTAACAAAGTTGAGTGGTGGAGAATATCAGCTAATTTTAACAGCAAGGGCACTAGCACAAGGAAGCGAAGTTATGTTGCTTGATGAACCCACATCTCATTTGGACATTAATCATGCCCTTCAGGTAATGAACCTCTTAAAAGAACTGAAAGAGGAGAAAATTGTTATAGCTGTTATGCATGATCTGAATCTTGCTTTGAATTATGCGGATACTCTTTTAATTCTCAATAATGGGAAAGTGCATTGGATGGGCAGTCCATCAGAGCTCATTCCAGAAACTCTGGAAGAGGTTTACCATGTGAAAGCAAGGATAAAAGATGTTGAAGGCCTGAGGCTTGTCACAGCATTTTAATGTTTCCTTTTCCAAAAACCTAATATAAGAGATCATCAATATTCACTGAGGGTGATACTAGGCTATGGAAAAAAGATATCTTAGCCTGATTTTTATTCTGCTAATACTTAGCGTAACTTTCGCTGGATGCATAACTCAAACAAATACTAAAACAGAAACTCTCGTTATTCCGGAAGGAAACTACACAACTATTTATCTTAACGAGAAAGGCACCTCTCAATGTCCAGCTTCCAAAGTGCCTGTGACCTTCACATACACGCCACCGAAGAATGAATCTATAGACTCGGTAAGTCTCCGGGGAAGCTTTAATGACTGGGCGGAATGGCCAATGCAAAAGGAAAATGGAGCATGGAGCATAACAGTCTGTCTTGAACCGGGAAGATACGAATATAAGTTTTTCATCAATGGAGAGTGGGTTAAAGATATGTCTTCTGACAAGTATGGTAATCCAGTGGATCCAGAAGCTGACGAGTACGTGGATGATGGATTCGGCGGGAAGAATGCTGTAAGGATTGTTGAAGGCAACATGGGGTTTGTCCTAGAACATAATCCTAGAGATCCTGCTTATCTCTGTGTAGCAGATAATAGAACAGTTGTGAGGTTTAAAACTAGACCAGGTCAAGTGCAGTCAGCAGTACTAGTTACAAACTTGGGGGAATACAACATGTCGCTCCAACTGTGGTGGGGTTCAGGAGAGATGTGGAGGGTAGAACTTCCATTTGTTGAGCCGATTGAGTACTATATTAAGCTCACAACCCCTGATAATGAAGAATTCCTTGTACTGAATACTTCAACAGATGCATTTTTCTCTTTTGATGGCAATAACAGCTTTCCCCAAGTAGAGTGGGTAAGTAAAGGAGTAGGGTATCAGATCTTTCCGGAGAGATTTAACAATGGAGATCCAAGTAATGATGCATTAGCGTTACAAACAGACGAGTTTTGGTTTAATGAACTCATAGAGGATAGACCAATTCTTTCCAATTGGAGTGACCCAATAACACCCCTCCACTGTTGCCATCAGTACTTTGGTGGGGATATTAGAGGGATAATTGAGAAGCTTGATTATCTTCAAGAGCTTGGAGTAACTTTCATTTATCTCAACCCGATTTTCCTTGCTGGAAGTGCACATGGATATGACATTTATGATTACTATCGTGTTGACCCACAATTTGGAACGGATGAAGATCTTAAACTTCTCCTTGAAGAGGCTCATAAGCGGGGCATTAGGGTTATTTTTGACTTTGTGCCTAACCACAGTGGAATTGGCCATTGGGCATTTCTCGATGTAGCATCAAGGGGGAAGGAAAGTCCTTACTGGAACTGGTATTTTGTCCAAAAATGGCCATTTAAACTGGGTGATGGTAAAGCTTACATAGGCTGGTGGGGTATTGGGAGCCTTCCAAAGCTTAATACGATGAATCCGGAAGTTAAAGAATACCTTATAGGCGCAGCTCTTTATTGGCTTGATTTTGGGTTCGATGGCATCAGAGTTGATGTTCCAAATGAGCTTATAAATGCAGATGAATTCTTTTCAGAGCTCAGGCAAAGGGTTAAGGAAAAACATCCTGAGGCATATATTGTGGGAGAGATCTGGCAGCTTTCACCTAAGTGGGTTCAGGGGGATAAGTTTGACTCTCTGATGAACTACGCTCTTGGAAGAGATATTTTGCTCAATTATGCATTGGGCACATGGAATGGGGAAAGAACTCTTGAACTGCTTGGAAGATATTTTGCCAGCTATGGTGAAAATGTTGCAGCTATGGGCTTCAACCTGATTAGTTCCCATGATACGTCAAGACTCTTAACCGATCTGGGTGGAGGAAGATTTGGGGAAAATCCAAAGCCAGAGGCAATAGAAAGACTTAAAATGCTCTCTACACTGCTTTATAGCTTACCTGGAGCTCCAGTAACTTTTCAAGGTGATGAAAGAGGAATTTTGGGTGAAAAAGAGTATTATGATGCTCATAGATATCCTATTCAGTGGGATAAGGTGAACGAAGAAGTTCTTACTCATTATAAGGGACTTGGGATGCTGAGAAAAAGGATTCCAGCATTAACAAGTAGTGCAATAAAGCTTTACACAGCAAAAGATGGTGTGATAGCGTTTTTCAGGGGACACGAAAATGAAGTTCTAGTTTTAGCAAACAATGGAAAAACTTCAACTTCAATTGCACTTCCCCCTGGGAAGTGGAAACTCGTCTGGCCGGCTGAAGAGGGAATCTTTGAGGGAGAAATAGAAGTTCCACCAGTGATGACTTTAGTCCTTGAAAGAGAATAATGCCTTCAGTTCTTTGACAACTTCATCTTTAATTTTTTCTCTATTTTCAGTGGTAAGCACGTAGAGTTTTCCCATCCCTCTAAAGCGTTCTGTATATCTTCTGTGCACTGTTGCTAAGAGAGGTTTCTCTTTTTTGAGAACTTCGTTGATTATCATAGCAAATTCCCTGCTTTTATATTCCATGGCCCCTATTTCATCAATAATTATAAGGTCTGCTTCACTTATTGCCCTTCTTATCGCAGATACTCCGACTCTATTTAAGTCTTCAAGATTAACGACGTATTTTCCAACTCGTGGATAGCCTTCTCCAACCCATGCGAGGATTCCTTCTTCTTTGGTGTCAATTGCTTTAATCTTAAATCCTACTCTCCTACCTTTTTCTCTTACTTCTTGTGTCGTGAACCCTCCAATCTTTAGGCCCAAGCCTTGCATTTCTTCTGCAACTTTTAAAACAAGAGTAGTCTTTCCAACTCCCGGTAACCCGGTTACGAAGAGTCTCATATCCTCACCGAAAGAGTATAAAGAAAAGAGAATTTAATAATTTGTCGAAAAATAAATAATGAAGCAGAGATTGTTCAGTTTGTTTTTATCTATTTAACCCTTGTCGTGTCTATGCTTATTCCTTTCTCTCTCTTTCCATTTTTCTCTTATCATTAGTTTCTCTGTGTGGAACTTTTCTTTTATCATATCTCTCAACTGGTTAATTAACTCTTCCGCTCGTTCGTAGTCGCCTTCTTTGAAGGCATCCTTGAGTTCCTCAAGTAGTGTTCTTTCTTCCGTCATGTTAAGTCCTATTTTCTCGAATTTTGTCATGATTCTTTCGAGTTTCTCTATTCTGATTTCGATTCTAAGGGTTTGGTTTGTCCTGAGCATGATTTCTCGTTTTTCACCTGCCATTCTAATCACTGCTTCTGCGTGTGCTTTGGCTGCTATTGCCTGACCATAGGCTTTTCCGTATTTTCCTTCGTCATACGCTTCTTTAGCATTTTCAAGTTCCTTTTCGGCAAGGAGTAGAAGTCTCTCTGCAGCTGGAACTTTCACACTCTCGTTTTCCAATAGCTCCTTAGCAAGTAATGTTTTGTTCTCAGCAATTTCTATGGCCTCCCACGCCATTTCAGCTGTTATGTTGGCTTCCTCTTTGGTTACGTTGACTTTCAGCTCTTTCCTTATTCTTTTTTCCATCATTTCCGTCGCATTTTCTGAAAATGGGGTTTTTATTATTACAATATGAGTTACCTTGATCATGGCAAGTATTTGAGTTTGGTTCTCAGTCTTGTTAGTGTCTATATACACAGGAAAAGCCTTTTCGACCTTAATTTTCTTGAGGGCACCTATGTCTCGGCCGTGAGCAATAATGATCTTAACGTTATCTAAAATCTCTGGATAGTTTTCCAAAACATACTCTAGCACTTTAATATTTGTCTCATATCTGTCATTTCCCCATATTCTTGTCCATTCTATTCCCATATCGTCTAAATCTTCCTCATAATCCTTGGGCACAGCCGCCGGGCCACCTATGATTAAGACCTTATCTGGGGCAGCGCTCATTATTTCCGCTGTTATGTTTGGGTCGTACATTCCCCACGATGTTATGAATATTGTGAGGTTCATGCTCTCTCCTAACTTTTGTGCGAGTGTTAGGTCAGCTTCATTATCACTTACGAGTATTACAAGAGTAAGGTCACTTTCTTCAGTTGCGGTAGTGGTGGGTACTATGCTTAGCAAAAGGAGGATTCCAAACAGCCCAACAAATACTTTTTTCACTATCATGCTATATCACCTCACTTATTATTAAGGAAAAACATCTATTTAAGCTTTTTTCGTGAAATCGTTTTGTTTAGTTTTTGTTTGTTCAAAAATAATCCATTTCAAAGGAGTTTGAGTACCTCATCGTTAAATACCGTTTTTAAGTGTTTACGAATGTTTAAAGAGGGTTATAAGACCCCTTTATGCAAATTCTACACTTAATCTTTTAGTTTAGGCAATGAAACAATACTGGAAGTAAAAACTTGTTGAGTAAAAGCAAACTTTAAATCATTCAGTGAAGAAAGGATGGTGGTGGTTGGAATGAAAATAAAGTATAAACCTGAGGAATTGACGAGACTTCCTAGAAGCGTGGAATTTAGAGATGGGAAAGTTCATATAATCGATCAGCTCTTGCTTCCAAAAGAGTTTAAAGTAATATCATTGGAGACTGTTGAAGAGGTAGCTAGGGCAATAAAAACTCTACAGGTTAGAGGCGCTCCGGCTATAGGTGCAACCGCTGCCTATGGACTTGCACTGCTTGCTGAAAAGAGTAAAATGGAAAATAAAGAGAAGTTTTTAGATGAGTTCTACAGAGCTTTTGAAGTTTTAAAGAATACACGGCCAACAGCTGTGAATCTTTTCTGGGCTCTTAATAGAATTAAGGATATTGTGGAAGAACACAGAGAGGAGAGCCTTGATAAAATAAAAAGCCTGATCATTGAAGAAGCACATAAAATAGCAGATGAAGACGTAGAGGCAAACCTTAGAATGGGTCACTATGGAGCTGAGACTCTTCCTGAAGGGAACATTTTAACTCACTGTAATGCCGGAAGTTTAGCAACAGTGCATCTCGGTACAGTAGGAGCAGCTTTGAGGGTAATGCACAGAGAAGGTAAATTGAAGCTCTTATGGGTGGATGAGACAAGGCCAGTTCTCCAGGGAGCCAGACTTTCAGCTTGGGAGTATCATTATGATGGGATTCCATTGAAACTGATAAGTGATAATATGGCCGGTTTTGTGATGCAACAGGGAAGAGTAGATGCAATAATTGTTGGGGCAGATAGAATTGTGGCAAATGGTGATTTTGCCAATAAGATTGGGACTTACTCTTTAGCAGTACTTGCAAAGGAGCACAATATACCCTTCTTCACGATTGCACCGTTGTCAACAATAGACATGAGTCTTAAGAGTGGTAAAGAAATCCCAATTGAAGAGAGACCAAAGGAGGAAGTTTTAACATGCGGGGGATGTAAAATAGCTCCGGATGTCGATGTTTACAATCCGGCCTTTGACATAACTCCGCACAAATATCTCACAGCAATAATCACCGATAAAGGAGTAGTCTATCCTCCTTTCGAGAGAAATTTAAAGAAACTCTTTGAATAACTTTATAATTTTCCATGGTGGGGTGATATGAAGTTCTTTGGCTTAAAAACAAGGATAATAATTGGAGAAGGAAGCCTTCGATATGTTCAGAGTATTGCGAGAAATTATGAGAGAGTTATGGTCCTTTCCAGCAAATCTATGCGAATTCACGGATTTCTCAATGAGGTTATGGACTATGTAGAGGAAGCGGGAGCAGAGGTGGATGCCATAGAAGGTTTACCTGCTGAACCTGATTATGAAGATGTTGAAGAGTTAATACCGAGGGTTAAGGCTTTTTCTCCAGATTTGCTCATAGCTCTTGGAGGGGGAAGTGTAATAGATATCACAAAGGCCGTAAAGGTCTTCTATGATGCACCAGAACTTAGTTTTGAGGAGGTAGCATTTTTTAGTAGGTTTACGAAGCCTGTAAAGGTTATACCAAAACTTAAAACTCCATTAGTGGCAATACCCTCTACAAGTGGGGCTGGAAGCGAAGTTTCTGCTGCGAGTGTGCTCAGAAAAGACGGAGTAAAATACAACCTTGTTTCCTACGAGATTGCTCCGGAGTATGCAATTCTTGATCCACGGTTACCAAGAACAATGCCGGAGGACGTTGCGAGAAATTCAGGTTTAGACGTTTTAGTTCATGGAATTGAGGCGTACACCACTAATGCTACAACTCCATTCAGTGATGCCATGGCAATAAAAGCAATAAAGACTGTTTTTAAATGGCTTCCACTGTCTGTTAAAGGGGATGAGAAAGCTAGGGAGAACGTCCATTATGCGGCAACAATGGCTGGGATAGCATTTTTAAATGCTCGTCTTGGCATGTGCCATAGTATGAGCCATAAAGCCGCTTGGATAGCTCCACATGGTCTGCTTAATGCGATCTTCTTGCCATATGTAATTGAATTCAACATGAAGAGTGAGTATGCAAGGAAAAAGTATGCAGAGATAGCTAGAGAGGTTGGATTTAATACAGCTGAGGAACTTATTGAAGTTGTGAAGGAATTCAATGAGATGCTTGGTGTTCCAGCACTTAATAAAGTGGTGAATGAGGACATATTCCTCTTGAAACTTGATGAAATGGCAGATATGGCCTATGCTGACCCCTTGATAAGTTTTAACCCTGTTGAACCAAGTGTGGGTGATATTAAAGAACTTTACAGAAAGGCGTACTATGCCGAGTAGTTTTTAAACCCTCTTTCACTTTTTCTATCATGCACTTTCTCTTAAAAAGGGCAATAAAAGAAAGATTTGGGAGTCTTAATAAACTCCAAATAAGGGCTTTTGAAGAGGTTAGTTCTGGAAGGAGTGTCCTAATAGTTGCTCCCACCGGTAGTGGAAAGACTGAGGCTGCAGTGTTACCAGTTTTTAATGCAATCCTCGAAGAAGGCCTGAAACCAATTTCTGTTCTCTATATAGCACCTTTAAAGGCCCTTAACAGGGATTTACTTGATAGGTTAATCTGGTGGGGAGAAAAACTCAATTTGGATGTAGAGGTTAGGCATGGAGATACTTCTGCCTATAGGAAATCTAAACAAGTGAAAAAGCCTCCTCATATGTTAATAATAACTCCTGAAACTCTTGGAGTTATTCTTACAATGAAGTCTCTTCGCAAAGCTCTATCCAATGTCAGGTTTGTAATTGTTGATGAGATAGTAGAACTTGTTGATAATAAAAGGGGAATACAACTTAGCTTAGCTCTTGAAAGATTGGCAGAAATAGCTGATTTCCAGAGAATTGGACTTTCTGCAACTGTAGGAAATGAGGAAGAAATCAAAGCATGGCTTAAAGCCGATATCGTCGTGAAACCCCCAATAGCTAAGAGGTATAAGGTTAAGGTCTTATTTCCGCAACCTGATGAAAAGGACTTTGAACTCTCCAGAGAGCTTAGTATCCCATTGGATGTTGCTACTCGACTGAGAGTGCTCTGGAAGATAATAGAACGATATGAAAGGGGATTGATTTTTACAAACACAAGGCAGTTTGCTGAGATTTTAGCTCATAGACTTAAGGCTTGGGGAAAGCCCGTTGAAGTTCATCATGGGAGTCTCTCAAAAGAGGCTAGAATTCAAGCTGAAAGAGCTCTTAAAGAGGGGAAAGTAAAGGCCCTTGTGTGTACATCCTCAATGGAGCTTGGAATAGACATAGGAGAGGTGGATGTTGTAGTCCAGTACATGAGTCCAAGACAGGTAAACAGGCTTGTCCAACGGATTGGGAGGTCAAAACATAGGGTAGGAGAGATAAGCGAAGGTTATATCATCACGACAAATATGGAAGATTATTTGGAAAGTTTGATAATTGCTAAGAGGGCCCTAGAAGGTAAGCTGGAAGCCGTGAGACCATATGAAAATGCTCTAGACGTTCTGGCTCATTTTATAGTTGGACTTCTAATAGAACACAAAAAACTCCCAAGAGAAGTTCCATTTGAAATAGCTAAAAGGGCGTACTCTTATAGAAATCTAAGTTGGGACGAGTATGGTGCGGTTTTAAACATGTTAAATGATGCTCGGTTAGTAGGTTATGATGAAGAAAGCGGACTATTATACCTGAGAAGAGGGGCATATCAGTACTATTATGAGAATCTTTCCACAATCCCAGATGAAATCAGCTACAGGGTTTTTGACGTCAAAACTGGTAAAATTGTTGGTCGTCTGGATGAGAAGTTTGTGATGGATCTTGAGGAAGGGATGGAGTTTATCATGCATGGAAGGAGCTGGATAATTTTGGGAATAGATGAGGAGAGTAGGCTTCTTAAAGTTAGGGAAAGCAAAAGCTTAGAAAGCGCAGTTCCAAGCTGGGAAGGCGAGATGATCCCCGTGCCGTTTGAGGTGGCTATTGAAGTTGGAAAACTTAAAAGAGACCTTCTTTTTGATTTTGTCTCCGCTAAAAGAGTAATATCAAATGTAGATTTTGATGAAAAAGAGCTTGAATTTGTGAGGATCCTTCTTGAAAAGCAAAAACCTTTAGGAACGGATAGGGATATTGGGATAGAGTCCATTCCAAAGGCTCTTGTGATTCATGCTGATTTTGGAAACCAGGTTAACGAGAGTATTGGAAGATTTCTCATGGCATTTTTGACAGCCAAGTATGGCAAAGTATTTGCAATGAAAGCTCAAGCTCATGCGATAGTACTTCACACTCCGTTCCAGCTCAATCCCAATGAAGTCAAGAACTACCTCCTCCAAGACCACAGGGTTCTCGAGTTTGTGATAGCTAGAGAATTGAGAGGGAGCACGGCCTATCGGTGGAGAATGCTCAATGTGGCAAAAAGAATGGGGGCTCTAAGAAGGGAGGCTAAAATAAGAAAAGTGGAGAGGCTTTTTGAAGGCACAGTTATTGAGAAAGAGACTTTAAATGAACTTTTCCATGATAAACTTGATATTAAGCAGGCGGAAACAGTTTTAAAGGCATTAAAGGAGGGCAAAATTAGAATCAAAGTAAATCTGGGGAGAGAACCATCTCCACTTGCAACTCTTAACTTAACTGTTGGTGGAGAGTTTCTAGTAAGTGGGGAACTGGAAAAGGATGAAATATTAATTCTCTTTAAAGAGCGTCTCTTAAATACGGAAGTAGCCTTAGTATGCACAAATTGTGGATGGAGAGGTACTACAAGAGTTTCACGTTTAAAAAACCGAGTTAAAGATTTACAGTGTCCCAAATGCTCTTCCCTAATGATAGCTGTAGCCCATCCAATAGATGCTGAACTCTTTATTTCGGCTTTAAAGAAGTTTAAACGTGGGGAAAAACTAGAAAAAGAGGAAGAGAGTGCTTATAGGAGGCTAATAAAAGCAAGCGATCTTGTAAAGGCCTATGGGTTTGATGGGATCTTAGCCTTGGCGAGCTATGGGGTAGGTCCAGATACGGCTGCAAGGCTTTTAAGTCAATATCGAGGAGAAGCTCTTCTTGTGGCTCTCCTTGAGGCTGAAAGGAGATATATAAGAACAAGACGGTTTTGGAAAGAGTGAAAAGATACTACATTTTCCCAAAAATTTTATTTACTTCTTTTAGGAATTCACTGGCGCTAACCACGTCTCTAACATCTATACGTTCATGTTTGGTGTGTGAGATGTCGAGGTTTCCTGGCCCGAAGACAATAGTTCTTGTACCGTTGTACACAAAGTTTATAGCATCTGTCCAGCTTCTCATCCCTCCAAATTCATCTAGACCTACTGCATCCATGGCCTTTTTAGCTATTTGCACGATCTCTTCATCCTCTTCAAGTTCATATCCATCCCATATCTCAGTGTATTCATATTTGGAAGTGTATTCTTCAAGTATTGGCTCCATAAGGTCTAGAATATCCTCGACCTCTTGCTCTGGTAATAATCTTGCCTCGAATCGTCCCCTACATAAAGCGGGGATTAAATAATATGGGTTCTCACATATCAGTTCTTGAAGGCCAATGTACGCATCGAAGTATTTGCCCTTCTGGTTAAAAGGTTCAAGAGCCTTGAGTTCTTCAATCATTTTGTAAGCTTGGTCGATGGCATTTATTCCGCTTTCTGGGCAGGCACCATGAGCCTCTTTTCCATCTACTTCGAAATATGCTTCAATGTTACCTGCGTGAGCTACATGTACTTCTAAGTCTGTAGGCTCAAGTACGATAGCCATCTTTGGTTTGTAACGTTCCATGAACAATGCTGAGCCCATTCCACCTTTTTCTTCATCACTCACAAAGACGACTCCAACGTTTAGTTCGCCATTCTCTTTTTTCAGACTCTCTAACATGAGAAGTACACTGGCAAGTCCACCTTTTACGTCACTTGCTCCAGTACCATAGACTATGTTTCCTCTCACGAAAGGTTTTGCTCTTATATCTATTGTGTCCATGTGGACCTCAAAGAAGAGTTCAGCTTCAGGATTGACAACTAGATCGATTACTCTTCCATCACTCTCTATATGGACTTCATAGTCAAGTTTATGAAGGAATTCCATTATGTGCAATGCAAGGCGATCTTCATGGTCTGAAGGGGAAGGAATCTTTAATAGCTCAACTAAAATTTCTTTTGCCCTTTCGGCTTTCATTAGGGTCACCTAAGTGGAATGGGATTTCCTCACTTATAAACACTTTGGGTTGAGGAAAAGTTTATTTTATCCTCCATCAACTATCCTTGGGCGATGAAGAGATTCATCCCTCCTGACGGGACAAGTCCTCGGATGAGGATGCGGTCCCCCCTTGAGCCTTTTTGAGGTGAACAACATGATTCCTATAGAGATACCCCCTAATACTGTCATGCTCAGAGGAGTGGGATATGATTCAAATATTTACCTCTTTCGGGATGGGGAAGAGGGACTCATAGTAGACACCGGGACCGGAGTTTACTGGCACAGGTATTTTGAGGTTTTTGAACGTGAAGATTACCTTAGGGGACTTAGACGGGTTATTATCTTAAGCACACATGAACATTTCGACCATGTGGGGGGTAACAGGAGGTTTAAAGAATTTTTTGAGAGAATGGGACTTGAAGTAAGTTTTGCGGCTCATGAAGTTGCAGCAGAAGTTCTTGAGAAGGGTGATGATTACGTGATACTTTCCTATGCTTATGGAAGAAAGTTTGCTCCCCAAAGGGTGGATCTATTTATTAAAGATAAGGATGTCTTAAGAATTGGGAGGAAAGAATTGATTGTTCTTCATACTCCTGGCCATACAGCAGGTAGCGTTTGTATATATGAACCTAAAGAGAAGCTCCTCTTTACAGGAGATACTCTATTTAAGGGTTCTGTAGGTAGAACTGATCTACCAACAGGGGATTTTAAGGATCTCGTAACTTCTTTAGAAAAATTAGAGGGGATTGAAGTAGATATTGCCCTGCCTGGGCATGGGAGACCCATACTTGATTGGAAGAAGAACCTTAAAGATATTCAAAAATACTTGGGGGTTATTGAGTGAGAAAGGGCTTTGTTAAAGAAGTATTGTCCAAGCTTAAATATGATCCTCGTGAAAATGAGGAGGATTACTATATCGTCATAGAACATAGGGGTGCTTATGGAGATATAAAAAAGATTCCTGTTAAACTGATAACTCTTGGACATGGGTATTTTTTCATTGAAGATACACAAATTCCCTACCATAGAATCCTTGCAGTAGTTAGAAAAGATGGGAAAATAATATGGAAAAAACGTGGATTAGGAGATAAATTCAAATTCTGAAATTAGAAGCCCCTTATTCTTTTCTTCAAATGTGTTCAAATCTCCAGAAATTAGTAAAAAGCTTTTACTCACAATTGCATGGTCTTTTAGGTATGTCAGTATTTCAAAGAGCTTTTTGAACCCAATTTTGGCATTAAGGTGTTCAATTCCCTCTATTGCGAGTATGGTGTTCCCTTGTTTCAAAAAGTCTATCATGAACTTCTTGGAGTCTTCAAAGCGTTCTGGTGAAATTGAACCGATTACAGGGACGTTTGTTATCCAGTAAACCTCTATCTCCTTCTTAAAGAGCCCTTTAATAGTTTCTGGGTCATCTCGTGTTATAACCATGCTTTTTCTGTTGTCTAAAATGTTCATGAGGAAGTAACGGGATTTGAATTTGCTTGAGAAAAGATATCCTCTTGGCGAAGGCTCTTTGAGCTTAACTTCATCTTCAGATAGTGCAAGGAGCAAGTCATATAGTTCTTTTAACTCCTCATAATGTTGTTGCGCTTTTCTTGACATTTGGGAAAGAATTAACTTTAACTTTTCATCCATGGAAACCCTCGCTAAAATTTCATAAATCTCTTTTTCTAGCAGTTCATTGTTCATGCACACACGGAGAACCTTTAGATACTCAGTAACACTAGTCAATGTCTTTTGAGGGGGTTTGATCTCAAGAAGCGGTAAGTCAAGTTCTATTGGTTCTTCTTCTGGATAAAGGAGTTTGAATTCGTTATAAAGTTCATCTCTATGTTTAAGATTTTCTTCAGAAAGCATAGAAAAGAGAGCTTTTGCACTCTCTATATAGCTGTTTTCAGCAAGTTTTTTGTAATACTCGCTCTCTTTTTCTTTATTAGGTATCAAATAACTAAGAATTTCCTTTGGAGATTTATCTTTAAGATATTTAATGATTTGATCATTCTGTATTAGATGTGACCAAATCTCCATTCTATCCCCCTCTACTTTTTAGTCAGTTCAAATAGAAAAGCTTTTCTATGATTTAGGCTATGGCGTTAGGAGGGTAAAAGATGATAGATGCTCATGCTCACGTGGAGATGTTTAAGAGAGACGTTTCACCCATTATAATGGAGAGTAAAGAAGAATTAAAAGCTATAGTGGACTCTATAACCGAATACAGAAAGTTTCATGTGTGGAAAAGTTGGGAACTTTTGAAACCTTACTTTGGCTTTATATTTCCCACTTTGGGATTTGCACCTAATGAAGCTCGGAGAGGTAACTGGGAGAAGGTCAAAAAGGTAGAGGATTTTATTTGGCAACATAAGGATGAGATAGTTGCGGTTGGAGAGATAGGTCTTGATTACTACTATGCTCAGACGGAAAAAGAAAGAGAAAACCAGAGAGCGATATTTGACTATTTTCTTGGTGTTGCGGAGGAATTAAAGCTTCCTGTAGTCATACATGCTAGAGATGCTGAAAGAATAGCCTTTGAAATGGTTCAAAGAAGAGGGTTAAAGGCTTACTTTCACTCATATAGTGGAAACATCGATGTTGCTAAGGAAATTGTTGAAAATGGTCATTTTATTGGCATAAACACGGGTATAGTTTTTATCCCAGAAATCGAAAATGTCACGAGGGCTCTTGAAATTGAGAGCATTCTCGTTGAGACTGATGCTCCATATATGAGTCCGTTTAAAGGTGAAAAGAACAAACCTCAGTACATAAAAGTTGCTATTAAAAGAATATCTGAAATCAAGGAAATTAGCTTTGATGAAGTTGAACAGATAACAGAAAGGAATACGTTAGAATTTTTCAGACTAAATTTGGGGTGAGGAAAATGGAAGAGATTGAAAAGGTTAAACTCTTGTGTGAAAAGCTTGGAGAAAAAAATATTGTAAGGGCGATAGACTCATTTGTAGCTCTTCAAAAAGAACTTTCGAGTAAGAAAGGTGAGGACTTTGTAAATGTATCGATTTTGGGTTTCATTGAAGGAATGTTGGTAAGTTTTCAAAGAAAATATCCGGAAAACGAAGATGTTCAAGCTCTTCTAGAAGAAGTGAAGGCAAAGAGAGAAAGGCTTGAAGAGAAGTTCAAAAGAGCAAAGGTGCCACTTTTTGAGGGAAATAATAGTACTTAACTCTCAGCCCTGGCTGTATTCATCATAGCCAAAGGGCTCGGGCCGTAGGGAAAGCTCATCACGAGCCCGCCAAAATAACTTCTCCGTTTACTTTTAAATTTTTTCGCTAGTAGAACTCTTTGAATAGCTCACCTTCTTGGAGGTAGGTTCGTTTGAGCTTAAGGGCAGTTTTTGCCTTTTCTAGTTCTCTACCTAAATAAAAGGCATGTCTTGGAGAGATTTTGAAGTTTTCGAGAATTGTGTCAATTATTGCATTTGGTTTGTCTCCGACAACGGTTAAAACCTGATCAGTGCCCTTATGGGCTATGACCCAGATTTTATCATCTTTGAGGAATATCCGGAAGTAAATGTCTTCTAACTTAATCTCCCTTTCTCTAGCCTTTATAACAGGTGAGTCTATGATATACTCCACTTTTTCACTTCTCTTCTCTTTAAGGATGAGAAGATCAAAGCCTAGGTCTTTGGGCATGTTAAATAGCATCATATCTAGGGCCCTCTTGAGTTCTTTAACGACTCCTCTGCATTTTGGACTAACTTCGGTGGTTAAAAGTAAAGAGATATTAAGTTCTTTTGCAATTCCGGCCAAAATAGCGTTTATACCAACACTATCTGCATCAATCATTTCTACGACGTTACCAACACCAGCCAATAGAACGTCCTCTGGATTTCTCTCACGATAAAATTGAAGAGCACTTAAAGACCGTGTTAGATGAGGGATGTGTTCAAGAATTGGATCCAAGATAATTCTCTTATAACCAAGGCTAATTGCTTTTTCTTTGAGTTTCTCTAAAAATTCGACTCTTTCTTTTGGATTTTCTGGGAAATATCCTCTTTTCTGATTAGTTGGAATTAAGACAACTGGTTTTTTTGTAACAAGAGCATCAACATTGCCTTCGTCCACACTTAAAAGAAGATCCACATAGTTCAACGCGTTCTCAAGTTCTTGTTCATTTAGGGAATCAAAACTTATAGGCGGGTTAAAACCATTTCCTCCTAACCTTTCTCTGATTTCTGGAATGTTTTCAATAAATTCAAGATTTTCTTCTCCACTTATCATCCCTACATCTATGATGTCGGCACCATTCTTTAGGTAATATATAGCTTTTTCTACGATTTTGTTTAGATCAAGTTTAGGTGCATCTACGATTTCTGCGACAATCCTCTGAGGAAAGTCCAATCCAACGGGTAAATTCCCTACCAAAAAATTGTATGGCTTCTTAAGAGCTTTTTCGATGTAGTTTTTATTTTTTGTTTTATTTTTTATATCCTCCACTCTTTTTAGCGCATCAATTTGAAATAGTTCATCAGCAGGAGTCTCTTTGCTTAGTTTAAAACCATTTCTAAGAGCCTCGAGTGTTTGAGGGATGTCATATGCATATTTGGGCCCTTTGAAAGTTGGGATTCCCAAGGCCTCTTCGATCTCCTGAGTAGAGCCTTTAACTAATCCTGGAACCATAATTAGGTCGTAGTTCTTTATTTTGGCCTGTTTTAGATAATTGGTTATCATTCTTGGAGTTAAAAAAGCCGCAACACTAACCGGACAAACAAAGACATCACATCCTTTTCCATATTGTCTCACTAGAGGCTCTGCAATTTTTCCCGTGACTAAGAGAATTTTCATGGTTTGGTATTGGAGATAAATATATTTAGAGATTTTGCTTAAACATCCTTCCCGCCTGAAAGCCTCACCCTTCACAGTAGAAAGGAGGTAAATGTTTAGAATATTTACTTGATAATATCCTAGAAAAATGTTCAATATAGAGGGAAAGCTATTAAATATGGTGTGGACTTATTCGGATTTAGGTGTAAACATCATGATTAGGGTTGAGGGACTCTCTAAAAAGTTTGGGGAGAAGATTGTACTTGATAAAATTAGTTTTAGTGTCAATGATGGTGAGATTTATGGATTATTGGGACCAAATGGAAGTGGAAAGTCCACAACAATGAAAATTCTTGTTGGGATACTAAAGCCAACTGCGGGAAAAGTGGATATTAATGGAATTGACCCCTCGAGAGATCCAATAAAGGTTAAAGAAATCTCGGGCTATGTTCCAGAAACACCTGTTCTATATGAGAGCTTAACCCCTGCAGAATTTTTCAACTTCATTGCTAGTATTAGGGGGATCCCTGAAAATGTCTTGGAAGAAAGGGTCAACTATCTTGTTGAAGCGTTTGGAATTGAAGAATACCTTGACCAGTTTATTGGAACTCTCAGTTTTGGGACCCAACAGAAGATTTCATTAATCTCTGCTTTGCTTCATGATCCTCAGGTGCTGATTCTCGATGAGGCCATGAATGGTCTTGACCCTAAGAGTGCCAGGATCTTAAGAGAGCTCTTACTTGAGTTTAAAAGGGAGGGAAAAAGTATAATCTTTTCTACCCATATTTTGCCTTTGGCAGAGATGATATGTGATAGAATTGGGTTGATATATAGAGGAGGGCTTATTGTAGAGGGGACAATAGAGGAGTTGAAGGAGAAGGCTCATGAGGAGAATCTTGAAGACATATTCCTTAAGCTTACAGAGAGCAAGGAGGAGATTTACAATATAGTTCAGGCTTTAAAAGGAGCATTATAGGTGATTTTTATGATCGGCACTCTTTATCGTGAACTTCATTATCAAATAGCTAAAAGGAATCCTCTCATTGCAAACGATGAAAAGCAGTTTAAAAAAGCTATCAAAAATGCAATGAGTATTAAGCGTGGCGTTGGGATACAAATTTTAGGTTTTTTGCCTTTTGGGCTCATAATGGCTTCTACTTTTATTTTCACAAGCGAGAAGATAGTTCTTGCTTCATTGATGGTCTCTCTATCCCTTCTTCCCTTTATTTTTGCTATGTACGTGACTGCGATTCAAACTTCGTATATTCTCTCAGTTGGAATTTTTGAACCTTTGAAGTATCTTCCAGTGAGACTTGGGTCAAAATACCTTAGTGGGCTTTTATTGCTTGAGATTTTCCCAGCTTTGGCCACAGTGCTCCCAAGCGTCTTCGTCTTAATGGTAAAGTATCCATACGCAGGAGTACTTGGGGTCTTTTGGGTATTTATGGGCCTCTTTTTAGGTCACACATTAGGACTCATTGCGGTAAACTTTTTCTCTCTTAAAATTCAGCATAGGGCCGGGAAGGGGCAGTCCATTAGAAACATTGCAAGAATTGTGCTTTTCTTCCTCTTTATAGGCATGTTCATGGTGATGAACTACCTTCAGTATTATATACGGGATCATTCAGAAGAGGTTGCGAGAATAGTTGGAAAATATTTTATTGCATATCCTTTTTCAGTAGCCTCTATTTTTGATCCATTAAGGAGTCTTGTTCTTCTTGGTACATATTTCTCTGTATTTGGATTCCTCTATTATTTGACTCTTAGAAGTGTATGGGGTAAGATACTAGAGCCTGCCGTGGTTTCGGAAAAACACATCGTGACTAAATTTAAAGCAAAGACCACGAATAAAATCTTTGCCGTAGTCTTCAAGGATTTTAAGGTATTTTTACGAAAGCCTGCAATGCTCGTTGCATTCTTGTTTCCAATTTATATACTTTTTCCAACGCTTATCTCCTCCTTTAGAGAGGGACATCTTAGCCTAGTGGAAGTTCTTCCTCTTCTCTTTATGATTGGCCTCTTTTCTGTTCCTGGCGCTGATGCAGTTCTCAAAGTTGAAGGGAAAGCCTTGGACTTTTTAAGGACACTTCCCCTGAAAAAGAGAGAATTTGTAGTTGGAAAAGTTTTATCTATGGCCACTGTGCCGATTTTGTTAGGGATCGCTCTTGTAGGCCTTGGAAGTTATTATGACTACAAGGCAGTAGTTTTATTCCCATATGCAATCTTGCTTCCATTGATAGCGTCTTTTACGACAATGTTATACTTTTTCCATTATTCCGGAGAGGAGATTGGAATACCGGACCTCAAGTGGATTCATGTTATTTTCATGTTTATCTTAGTGGGAGCTATTTTTGCAATCATAGCTATTCCCGTTATTTTGAGCCTAGAAAATATTTTTATAAGTCAGTTTATAGGCTTTATAATCCTGTTAATCTTGGTATTTCTTATACGCGGCTCTAGCAGGTAATATGGAATATCCCAAGAACTCTCTCCTCTTTTCTGAGATCGTTGAAGATTTTTATCGCTTCCTGGGTAGGTCTTTCAATAACTCTTTTCCCTTTCATCAGTTCTTTGCTCTCTGGGAGGAGGGAAAGTATGCCGTAAATTCCAGTTCCAACTACGAGCACATTAAAATCTTCTCCCATATACTCTTTTAACTCGTCAGGGTCGAGCTTATGGCTTGTACCATGTTTGTTTTTGGATATCCACTTCTTTCGCTTTTCAATCTTTCCGGAAGGGTAGATAACAATATCATGAGTATAGTCTACTCCATTCACAGTTATTCTCCCAAATTCCACTCTCTCAATCATTTTTCTCACCTAATAACTTTAAGGCATCGTTTATGATTTCTCTATGGTCAAAAGCAAGTTTAAGGTCTTTTAATTCACTAATTCCAAAAACTTTGGCCTCTTTAGCATCATCACCACCCTTTAATATGCCCTTGCCCTTGGCTAAAAAAGCTGTTGTGACGGTATGACCTCTTGGGTCTCTATTGGGGTCACTGTAAACTCCAATAAGCTTTATAAGTTCTACGTCAAGGCCTGTCTCTTCCTTTGCCTCTCTTATTGCTGCATCTTCTACCCTCTCACCATATTCTACAAATCCACCTGGTAGGGCCCAATGGTCTTTGTAGGGCTCATTACGGCGCTGTATCAGAACTATACCATCTTTATAGAGGATTACTAGGTCTACGGTTAAACCTATACACCGATGTGTTTCTACCCTAAGCTGGGGGTGTTTAGTCTCAATGAGCTTTTTTATTTCCTCTTTAAGAGGGGTGATATTGTACCCCTTTGGAGTTTTTATAAGCAGGATATATCTTTCCATATGAGACACCTTGCTTGATAATAACTCACGTGGATTCAACCAGTGTTTATTTCTCACTATCTACTTTCTCAACTTCTACAAATTTAGCATTTTCTGAAACCTCATTGAGTGAAAAATCAAAATTTCTTCGTTCTAAGAACATTGCCGTGAATGCGTTGGCGCTCTTCAGAGCTGGGATGAAGGGTAGTGTCTTGTAAAAGTAAGAGAAGGCCGCTAAAAATACATCTCCTGCCCCAGTAGATTCTTTAACGTCTTTTTTTATAGGTTTATAGAGATACTTTTGTCCTTCGTGATATGCAATCCCGCTTTCAGGGCCGTTAGATACCAACAAGACATCCACTTTTTTTGGATCTATATTATTTAAATGCTTGAATTCATTAACATCAGCATGAAGGATCTTTACTTTGCTTAGGAAGCTTCCATCAATATCTTTCAATCTTATGCTCTCGTTTTTTACTTCTCTAATGAACCCTTGGATATCTATAGCTAGCCATTCCTCTTTAAACTTGTGCACCACCTCAGGCGGAATTTCATTTGCCACTGGATTCAGTAAGATCATGTCAAATTTTCCCTCTGGAATTTCTTCCGGAGAAAATGGTTCGGCTTTTGATAGAAGTCTAAGGGTTCTCCTGTTTTCATTGATGTATTTTAACTCATATGTCGTACTGTTTTTTGAGGGAATGATTATAACAGAAATTCCATGTTCTTCAAGTTCATTTAGCCATGAAATTGGAAATTTCTCCCCAACTTTGGTTAGAACCACTACCTCACAGAACTTTGAGAGCGCTAAAGAGGAGTAATAAGCGCCACCACCAACTCTCTCGATTCTCTCGCTTCCTTTTACTATTATGTCGTGTGTTATATGTCCAATTACTAAGCACCTCATTTCTTCCACCCGCAAGGTTTAATTAGGTTAAGGTTCTTTTTAAATTGATGCCTATGTTTGAGGGTATTTTTGTTCCTCATATAACACCCTTTGATGATAGAGAAGAGATAAATGAGGAGATACTGAGAGAACTCGTCCATTATTTTGCTGACGCAAAGCTTAATGGGCTGGTAACTTTGGGAAGCAATGGTGAATTTCCCTATCTTAGCTTTGAAGAGAAATTAAGGGTTTTGAAGATTGTCAGAGAGGAGTCTCTTCTCCCTGTTATAGCTGGGGTTGCTGAGAATTCAACGAGAGAGACTATTCAGCTTGCAAAAGAAGCTTGGGATATTGGTGTTGATGCAGTTCTCATTGCCCCACCCTATTACTTTAAGCCCAATAAACGCGAACTTTTGGCTCATTATTCAAGGATAGCTTATGAGGTAGATATCCCTATTTTGCTTTATAATGTTCCAAAGTTTACTGCAGTTAATATTGATCTTGATACGATTGAAGAACTTGTAGAGGAGCATTCAAATATTGTGGGAATAAAAGACTCTAGTGGATCAATAGGTAGAATAGCCGAACTTATAAGAAGAGTGGGAGACAAAATAAACATTTTGGCTGGAACGGCAGATGTGATGTACCCTTCATGGCTTTTGGGGGCACATGGGGCTGTTGTTGCTGTAGCCAATGTGGCTCCAAGACTTTGTGTGGAGCTGTATAACGCATTTCTTGAGAAAAAGTATGAAAGAGCTAGGAAACTGCAACTCATGGTAAACTATCTCAATGAGGTTATTGTGAAGAAGTATAACCAGATAAGTGCCATAAAAGATGCTATGAGAATGTGTGGGCTTGAAGTAGGTTATCCCAGAATGCCTGCTCTTCCCTTGGATGAGGAAGCTTTAGAGGATATAGAGCAAGTTCTGTTGGATATTGGTCTCATTTAGTACACAATTCTGTGAACAACTTATGGTTTAAAAAAGAATTAAAAACCAGTTCCCGTACCCATTTTAGGTGAGAGAAAATGTGTTTGGCAATACCTGCTAAGGTTATTGAAATTAAGGATAACGTTGCTATAGTAGATTTTGGAGGAGTTAAACGAGAAGCGAGAATAGACTTCGTAAAAGATGTCAAAGTAGGAGATTATGTTATAGTCCACACTGGATTTGCTATTGAGAAGCTTGATGAGAAAACCGCCCTTGAGAGCATTAAAGCTTGGGAAGAAGTTATGAAGGCCATGGAGGAATGAACATGGAGCTCTCAATATTTCAAGATAGGGAATTAGCTCAAAAAATATTGAGGGGCATAAAGAAAGAGGCTGAAAAAATCGGAAGAGAAGTAAAACTTATGCACGTTTGTGGAACTCATGAGGATACAGTTACTAGAAATGGAATAAGGTCTCTTCTCCCAGAGAACGTTAAAATAATGAGTGGCCCTGGGTGTCCTGTTTGTATCACACCTGCAGAAGATATAGCGACAATGATGGAGATAGTTCGGAAGGCGAAGGAAGAGGGTGAGGACATTATCCTCACAACCTTTGGTGACATGTATAAGATCCCGACTGCAATTGGTAGCTTTGCAGATTTAAAAAGTGAAGGTTTTGATGTTAGGGTTGTTTACTCAATATACGATTCTTATAAGATCGCTCTTAAAGAGAGTAATAAACTTGTTGTTCACTTCTCTCCAGGTTTTGAAACTACAACAGCTCCAGCGGCAGGAATATTAAAAGAGGTCATTGAGAGGGAGATCGAGAATTTTAAAATATATTCTGTGCACCGACTAACTCCTCCTGCAGTGGAGGCACTAATAAAGCAGGGGACAGTCTTCGATGGATTAGTTGATCCTGGACATGTCTCTACCATCATAGGAGTTAAGGGATGGGAATATATAACAAAGGAATACGGTGTTCCTCAAGTTGTGGCGGGTTTTGAACCGGTAGACTTCCTTATGGGTGTGTTTATGCTTCTAAGGATTATACGGAAAGGGGAAGCTAAGATAGAAAACCAGTATACAAGGGTTGTTAAATATGAGGGAAATGTGGAAGCTCAAAGGACTATAGAAGCTATTTTTGAGACTGTAGATGCAAAATGGAGGGCCCTGGGAGTAATACCCAATAGTGGCTTGGAGCTTAAAAAGGAATACAAAGACTACGAAATAAGGAGCCTCTTCAAGATTAAGCCTCCAGAGCTTCCTGATTTAGAAAAAGGCTGCATATGCGGGGCAATACTAAGGGGTCTAGCCTTGCCTACTCAGTGTCCTCTATTTGGAAAAACATGCACTCCGAGGAATCCCGTTGGTCCATGTATGGTATCTTATGAGGGCACATGTCAGATATTTTACAAATATGGTGCACTCTTCTAATTTTAATTTTATTCTATCACTGGGAATTCCTTCTTTAATATTGCCCATTGGTTTTTACTCCACGCCTCTGGAGAAATTACCAGGAGAACTATTGAATTCGTTAGAACAGCGTAATCTTTAATGCTGGAGAGAAACTTAAAGATCCTCTCAAAGTTGTTCTCAAGAGCGAGGTATTCCAACCCCTCTATCAATACTACTTTTGGAATATTGTCCTTTTTGAGAAAGTCTACTATCAAATGTCCTAGGTACTCAAGGTTTGTGGGCCATATGCACTGTTCACATTCTACTTTTGTGAGCCACATTATAGGGGTCTCCTTGACTCCAAAAAATGTTTTAACTTTGTCAGGCGAAGTTCGGGAGATAATAAACCCAGGACGCTTTTGTAAAATACTTAAGAAAATCTCTTTCTCCTTTCCGGGAATTATAATATAAGAACCTGAAGTTAAACCAGCATCTAGGTTGTCCGAGTCGTTTAGAGATCTCTCTTTGATAACTCCTATTGCATACCTACTCACAAGTGCCCCAAAAAGGGATGCAAATGCATAAAGAAACAGCAGTTGGAATATTACCCATATGTTATCTGCGATCCATTCCGACTTTTCTATAAATTCTTCGGTGAAGTAATCTGAAAAATATGATGGAGCATAAAAGCATTCTGCGATAAACCATACCACTGTGGCAAGGAGCAAAGCATCATAAAACTTTCCTACACCCATATATCGCTCTTTAAATGGTTTCCTGAACTTGAGAGCTAGAGCTATTGTTATTATATTGATTAGGAGAGTGATCCCTTCATTAAACTCTTCACTTAGGAGGATTTCAACAATCCCCATTATGTCCACTTTTTCTAACTGTGCAACGTGTGTTAATAAATTTTTTGATCAAAAGAACAAGAATTAGGTAACTACAAAAGGAATAAAGACAAATATTCGCTGATTTTCTTAAACTTTGAAGTGAATACAAAGGCTCGGAGGGTGTTCACGTCATCACTCTTCAGCATGCTTGCTAATCGTCATTGCCTGAAATAGCTACGTTTTTTCTCTTTTAAAGCTATCTCTCAAATATGAAGGGTAATTCTACAATAAGAAAAATTTTTATGCTCGGAAAACAAATATTTCTGACCTAATTTGGAAGGTGATGGTTATGATAAAGGCATCTAAACGGGCTATGGGCATTGAGTATGCTATTAGAGACGTCGTTCTTCCGGCAAGAGAACTTGAAAAACAAGGTGTTAAAATTATCAAACTGAATATAGGGGACCCGGTAAAGTTTGATTTTCAACCACCAGAGCACATGAAAAAAGCCTATTGTGAGGCTATAATGGAAGGTCACAACTATTATGGGGACAGTGAGGGAGATAAAGACCTTAGAGCAGCTATAGTTGAGAGGGAAAAGAAAAAGAATGGGGTTGATATAACACCAGAGGACGTTCAGGTTACAGCAGCTGTTACTGAAGCGTTGCAATTTATCTTTGGCGCTCTGATAGATGGAGGGGAAGAGATACTTATCCCCGGTCCAAGTTATCCGCCCTATGTGGCTTTGGTACACTTTTATGGTGGAGTCCCAGTGGCCTATAGGACAATTGAGGAAGAGGGCTGGCAGCCGGATATTGATGACATGAGGAAAAAAATAAGCGACAAGACGAGGGCCATAGCAGTCATAAATCCAAACAACCCAACTGGTGCATTATATGAGAAGAAAACTCTTCAGGAGATAATTGATCTTGCTGGAGAATATGACATACCAATAATAAGCGATGAGATCTACGATCTTATGACATACGAAGGAAAACACGTTTCTCCAGCTTCTCTAACTAAAGATGTACCTGTGATAATAATGAATGGCCTTTCAAAGGTTTATTTCGCAACAGGTTGGCGTTTAGGATACATGTGTTTCGTTGATCCAGAAAACAAGCTTGTTGAAGTAAGGGAGGCCATTGGAAAACTGGCAAGAATTAGGCTCTGTCCAAACACTCCTGCTCAAAAAGCTGCTATAGCTGGTCTTACGGGTCCAATGGATTATTTGGAGGAATACATGGCAAAGCTTAAGGAGAGAAGAGATTACATCTACAAGCGCCTAAATGAAATACCTGGAATAAGCACCCAAAAACCGGAAGGAGCTTTCTATATCTTCCCCAAGATTGAGGATGGGCCATGGAAGAACGACAAGGAATTTGTACTTGATGTTCTCCATAATGCCCACGTGCTATTTGTCCACGGTTCTGGATTTGGAGAAGGCGGAGAAATGCACTTCCGTTCAATATTCCTTGCACCAGTGCCTATTTTGGAAGAAGCTATGGACAACTTGGAGAAGTTCATGAAGGAAAGACTTGGTTAATTTTTTCTTCTTTTTTGGCAGGAAAGAGTATTGGTTCTCCAAGGCTTTCTAAGACCTTTTTGTTTCCTCCTCTCAATAACCACGCCGACCTCCTCCCCGTCCTAAAGGGCGGGGCTTGAAAAAAGAGAAAAGTCAACATGATTTTAAGATCCCACCTCTTGCCATGATCTAAAAGCTTTTCAGTCTCGGCTATTCCAGATTCTTTGTGGGACTCTTGGAGGATAAGTTCCATGAGGATCTTCTAAAAAAGGGAGAGTTAAATCTCAACCCCCAGAAACGACTGGAATAACTTCAACATAATCCTCATCTTTAACAGGATCATCTTCTAGGGCAACTTTCCCATTCACCTTTGCTATCGCACTTTCTGTATTGAATCCAACTGCTCTAAGCACGTCTTTAACTTTCATACCCTTCTGATGTTCTATTTCTCTCTCGATTTTTCTTCCAATGACTTTGACCTTGATCATAAGACCTCACCTGAGGAGCATTTTATCTGATATTTTTAACTTTGTCGAAAATTTCTTTAAATTAGTTATTAAAATTCCAATGTCGATGATGGTCGTGGCCCGGCACTGAAAGATGATGAGGGCCATCACACCTGAGACAGAACTCCCTTTGTTTCTTATATAAAACAATAAAGAACTCTTCTGGCGGACCGGCGGGGATTCGAACCCCGGACCCTCGGCTTAGGAGGCCGATGCCCTATCCTGGCTAGGCTACCGGTCCACTCCCGTTTTCCTATCCCTTCTTCCTCGCTTATAAATTTTGTGTTAAACTATTCTATTTAACAAAAATCCAAGGGTATTTAAAGTATTTTTCAAATTCTCTTTGGTGTGGAGGAATGGTGGATGAGCTCGATAGGAAGATAATCTCGATCCTTCAGAAAGACGCTAGACTTTCTTATAGAGAGATAGCCAAGAAATTGGGAATTGCAGTTGGAACAGTTTATAACAGGCTTAAAAAGCTGGAAGAAGAGAAAGTGATCTTGGGTTTCACTCCAAAACTCGATTACAGTAAGTTGGGTTATGATCTGACAACCATTATTGGAGTTAGGGCTCAAGGGAAGAGAATAATTGAGATCGAACGAGAAATATCTAAAGATCCCCATGTGGCATGCGTATATGACGTAACTGGAGAGTATGACATAATTGTAATTGCAAAATTTAGGGGACGAGAAGATATGAATAAATTTGTGAAGAAACTTCTCAGGATAGATGGGGTGGAAAAAACTTACACCCATGTTGCTATGGAAGTGGTGAAGGAGGACTTGACATTAGAGGTTTAGAAAAGTATCTATGAAACGTTTGGCGAGGCTTTGAACGCTCTCTGCGGGAAGTTTTACCTTTTTTCCGTTTACAGTGCCTTCAAATATCAAGGGAGTTGGATTTAATGTTTTAATGGCTTCAAATTCTGCATGTTCTTTGAGAGTCTCTTTGAGGACTCTCTTGTACTCTTCCAGTGATACCATTTTTATAATGCCTTGAATTTCTATGGTTTCTCCACATTCTTCAATTGGACAAATAAATCTAAATTCCTTGTTTAACCCTGTTTCCACCATTATACTTTTACCCATAACGTTGTATATCATAAATCTATCTTCCGTTTGGATATTTTCAACTTCCATTGAGAGGCCTCCAAAAGTAATAAAAAAATCAAAGTTGGATCATAACATCCACGGGGATCTTATATTCCTCGTTTATTCTTTCAACTACGCTACCAACGCTTATCAGGAAGAACATCCCCACGGGGGTGGCATTAGCCTGCTTACACATTTCCAATAATGCCTTTTGAGTTTCTCCACTCCTCACAACATCATCGACTATGAGCACATTTTCTCCTTTTTTAATAGCCCAGTAGGGCAGATAAAGTGTCATAACACTGCCAGAAGAACTTGATACATAATTCACCTCATAGAACTTCTCTACACCAACCTCTCTTTTCTTTTTGGCATAAACTACATCGACACCAAGTTCATTTCCGATGTGGATTGCCAAAGGGATGCCATCTGTGGCAGCCGTTAATATCTTGTCTATCTTCACTTCTCTATATTTCGAGGCAATGTTCTCGGCAATGAGGCTCATTAAGTCACTATCACTAAGAATCTTCAAATTATCAAACAACCCATGCTTATCAAATATTATCCTTCGCCTAACTTCTTCTTCCAGGTTTAGGTAAGGTGAGAGTATCTCTATTAACTCCTTAGTCCTCTGTGTACTTGGGAGGACTTTCCCTCTTACATATCTGTTTAGCACTGTGATTGGAAGGCCTGTAATCCTTGATAACTCCTCATAGGTGTAATTCTTCTTCAAAAGCCTTAAAATCCTGATAACTCGAAGTTTTTCCTTGACAGCTTCTATTTGACTCAAGCTCCCACCTCCTATTGGTAGATAATATTGACAGAAAAATGTATAAATATGTTTCGGTTAGGCTTCAAATTGTAAGATTTTCTGGTTTATAGTGCGTGTTTGAAATTCCCAGTTTATGCTGGTATTCTCTAATAACGTCGCCAAAGTATCTGAGGACAAGCTCAAGTGTAATAGGTTCCCCCTCAGGATGGTTAATCCCCTTACAGAAAGAATCTTCTTTGAGGTATACTTCAAGGGCTAGGCCATGTCTAACTAAAATAAAGGGATAGAGTTTACATGCAAGTGGTCGGTGGGAGTATATCTTGCACTTACCATCTTCCTGAAGGAAGGGGCAAGCGTCGTCAAATGGTCTCTTTTTTAGACCATACCCTAAAAATTTGTTCCCACGATAGAACATTTTCTCATAATCAACGAATTCCCACGCGTTATATCCAAGATCCTCTATTTTGGCGATGTCCTCATCCCTTAAGGGTATGTCTAACTCAATGCAGCATCTACCACATCCTGGTAAGCACTTAAATTTAAAAGAAGGGTCATTTTCAATTCGAAGGCTATCCAGGTGTATTGTGGCTACCCACCTTTTCTCCACCTTTTTATCACCTCAGCTCCCATAGGAGCTTGCTATTAACGTCTCGGTCATCTCTATCTCCCTTATTTTCCTCAAAACTGTGTCATGAAATTCATCGAGGGCCTTGATATTATCCACTTCAACGCGGAGTATAATATCATATTCTCCGTAAACCTTGTATATCTCCTTAACTTGGGAGACTCCATTCAGTTTGTCATATACCAAATCTTCATTTCCGGGCTTAACAATAATCAACACAAAGGCCTCTATCATAGACCAAACCCTCCAACATTAAACTTCCTGGCCATCTTGGCCAATTTTCTTTTATCCATACCCTTAAAGAATTTTTTCATTTGATTGTATTGGTTGAGCAGCTCCCTTACGTCTTTTGGTGTTGTGCCTGAACCGCGAGCTATTCTCTTTATCCGTGAATAGTTTATTATCTCGGGATTTTCAAGTTCCTCCTCAGTCATGGAGTCCATAATAACTTTGAACTTCTTTAACCTGGCTTCACTGACTTTTATCATTTCATCAGGGATGGAGTACCCCATTCCAGGGATCATTTTCAATATTTGCTGAAGTGGCCCCATTTTACTCATGGCCTCAAGTTGGGCGTACATATCCTTGAGGTTGAATTTCCCTCTGAGGAACTTTTCTACATCCTCCTCTTTGAACTCTACTTCCTTGCTCAGCTCTTCAAACTTCTCCAGCAACCCTTGGATATCTCCAAGCCCGAGAAGCCTTGACACAAATCTTTTCGGGTCAAATGGTTCAAGATCATCTATTTTCTCTCCTACACCAATGAATTTTATTGGAGCACCAGTAGCAACTACTGCGGATAAAGCTCCTCCTCCTTTTGCAGAACCATCAAGTTTGGTAACAATAATTGACCCAATGGGAGTTGCCTCTTTGAAGGCTAAAGCTTGGTTATATGCCTGTTGCCCGATGGTACCATCTATTACCAAGATGACTTCATGTGGGTCTATTGTATTGCTTATTTGTCTCATTTCCTCAATTAGGCCTTTCTCTTCTTTGTGTCTTCCAGCGGAGTCAACTATTATCACGTCTACTCCTTTCTTTCTGAAATACTCAACACCTTCTTTTGCGAGTTTTATTGCGTCTTTTTCCTCTGGATCTCCAAAGACTTCGATACCATGGGGTTCTACAAGCTGTTTAAGCTGGTGATAAGCACCAGGACGCCATGTGTCTGAACACACCACTCCAACTTTGTAACCGTGTTTCTGAAAATAGCGAGCCAGCTTTGCGACGCTTGTAGTTTTTCCAGAACCTTGGATACCTACTGTCAAAAGTATAGTGGGCTTTGCTTTGATTTCAATTGGCTTGGCCTCTTTTCCTAAGAAGTTTGTGAGTTCTTCATACACTATCTTTATTATATGTTCTTTTTTGGAGACCCCAGCAGGGGGTTTCTCCTCTAGGGCCCTCTTTTCTATTTTTTTGGTTAAATCAAGAACAAGACGAACATTAACATCACTCGTGATTAAAGCTCTCTGAATATCTCTAACAACCTCTCTCACAAGGGCCTCATCAACCGTGCTTGCACGTGCAAGCTTTCTCAGAGCATTATTTAATGACTGTCCCAGTTTATCTAGCACCATTTTTTTCCACCATACATAAAGGCGTTTGTAAGTTTGTGACCTACCCCACCCTGAAGGGTGAGGCTTTGTGAGAGTTCATTTGGCATCCCGTTGCCGGTAGCCTCACTCTCACTGGCCGGGTCACGCGGCCACTACCGGCTATCTCCCTAACGGGGGGAATCGCCGGCTACCTTTGAATGTTCAACCGGGCTGGAGCCCGTCCAAGACCTCACGGTCTTGTAGTAGCCTGAATATTGTCTGACGGTGGGTATTTAACTTTTTCGGTGCCTGCTTTTGGAGTGTTTGCATCCCCGCCCTAAAGGACGAGATTTTCGAGAGATAAGTCCTCACATGGATGATTGAAGATTAAAATGAACTCGGAGGGATAGAAAATGGAGTGGCTTTTGAGACTTTACGAGTACCTGTTTGTGAGTGGGTTGGAAAAAGAAAAAGAAGGTTCTTAGTTGAGGGATTCTCATGTATTAATCTTTTACGCTAATTTTATTCCTTTTGTTTCTTTTCCAAGGATAAAGACGTCAAAAGCGCCTATTATTGATATGATTGCTATTACTAGCACCGCTACTCCAACTGTGGATGTTTCCATGATTCTTCCTGCTAGTATTGGGGCTAGTCCACCACCGATTCTAGCCATTGCACCGGCCCAACCAGCTCCGCTTCCCCTAACTTCTGTTGGATAGAGTTCGGGAGTGTATGCATATATGGCCCCCCATGCTCCCAAGTTGAAGAAACTGAAGAGCACAGCACTAGTCAAGATCATCGAGACATTTCCAGAACTTGCATAGTTGTAAAACATTACTCCTGCGAGCCCTGAGAGGAGTAGATATCCTGAAAGGGTTTTTCTTCTTCCAATTTTTTCTAAGAGATAAGCGGCGCTCCAATAACCAGGAAGTTGAGCTATGGCAGTTATTATAAAGTATTGAAAGCTTTTAAACACTGTTATTTTAAGAGTAGCCGCTAAGAACTTTGGAAGCCATACAAAAAACCCGTAATAGGCAAAAGCGATGCTAAACCATGCAATTGATAACATTAATGTGATTTTTCCATATCTCTGCCAGAGCTCTAGAACGGTAACTTTTGCTCTTATTTCTGGTGGTTGTTCCACTTTTGCTTTAACTCCAAATATTCTTTCTAGTATTTTCTCAGCATCTCCGGTTTTTCCCTTCAGAGCCAAGAACCTTGGGGATTCTGGAAGCCACAGTACTAAGGGTAATAGTGCCAAGACCGAGCCTCCAAAGAGGAGTATGCCTCTCCAGCTGGCCTTTAAGATTATTGCAACTATCCCTATTACTATTGTACCGATTGCCCAAAAGCTTTCGAGAACTGAAATCATTGCCCCCCTGATTTTTGTAGGCATGAATTCTGCAAAGTACGAGCTCGCTACGGGAAGAGCCCCTCCAAGGCCTAAACCTACGATAAACCTGAGACCAATAAGCTGATCCAATGTACCTGCAAAGCTGCTTGCAATACTACCAAGGCCAAAAAGACTAATCGCAAGTCCTAAGGCTTTTTTTCTTCCGAGGTAGTCTGATAGGGTTCCAAATGACCATGCCCCAACTAACATTCCCCAGAGTGCCGCAGAGCCCATTGCACCAAGCTTGCTTAGACTCCCTTGGAAGGCAGGTTCTTTACTTATAAGAGGAATCACAAAACTTACTGAGAGCGTGTTTATCGCTATAAAAGCCCATACGGTTCCGAGTATGCCTAAAAGTAAATAATGAAACCTTCCGAATTTTGCTTTATCTATGACCTCCACTTCACTCACCGAACATCTGTTCGGTAAACACTTTTTAAATTTATTTTAAATTTTGAAGTAGGTGGGAGCATGAGAATTCATTATGAATGTTTCATGTGTATTGCTGATCAGTGTCAGAGAATCATTGAAATGTCAACAGATGACTTGGAAAAAAGGAAAAAGGCAGCAGTTTTCGCAGCAAAGCTCATGAGTAAACTTAAGGAAGATTCAATCTCAGGAATAGTTGCTAGTGAAATATTTTCTGAGCTCTATAAGTTTCTTGGGGTTGAGGATCCATTTAAGGAATATAAAGAACGCTCAAATGAACTTGCAAAAAAAGTCTTAGGCAGTATTGAAAAAAATTTAGACATTGACCTTAAGACTGCCCTTAAGCTTTCAATAGTTGGGAACATCATTGATTTTGCAGTGGGATATTCTCTAGAAAAAGTAGAGGAGGATATTATTCAACTGATTAATGAAGAGCTGTACATTGACAACTCAAAGGAACTTTTTGACAGACTTAAGGATGCAAAGATACTTCTTTACCTCACCGATAATTGTGGGGAGATATATTTCGACAAGCTCTTTTTGAAAAAAATACGTGAAGAATTTCCCGATATTGAGGTATATATTGCTGGAAAAGAGCAACCTGCTATTAACGATGCCACTGTAGAAGACCTAAGGGATGCAGGCCTTCAGGAAGTTGGAGAAATAGTGTCCACAGGTTTTGGAATTGTGGGGGTTCCGTTTGACAGGATTTCTGGGAGATTTAAAGAAATCTTTGAAAATGCCGACATAATTATAGCAAAAGGCCAGGCGAACTTTGAGACATTAAACGAGCTCGGTGACGATAGAATATTTCATCTGTTGAAGGCAAAATGTAAACCGATTGCGAGAGAGTTAGGGGTTCCACAAGGGGCCATCCTATGTATATAGACATTTGACGATATTAATGTTGACAAGCATCGATTAGAAAGCCTTTTATACCCTGGAGTTGTATAATATAATGGTGATATCTATGCCAACCATGATTAAAAAGGATTTGAAAAAGTTTATGAAGGAATTAAAACTTCATTATGATGATGTCTGGCGTGTTCCTTCTAGTGAGTACCTTAAACAACCAGATTTCGTTGTAGTTGACCCCAAGACGGGCAAAAAAATAAAAGTTAGTTTTGTGTCATTGGATGATGGAGAAGTTGTCAGTGTAGTATATGATGACCTTAGCTAATTTCGTTTTTTGACGTATTTTTTTGCGACGCTTATTTTATATACATAAAATTGTGAAAAGCGTTAAATATTTCTTTGTCCAATTTTTCTTGATGATGAGACATGGAAGAGGATATTATCAATACCATTTTTGATCTAGTCGAGATAATTGCGGATCCAAAAGTTAGGGCAATTACTTATGCACGTATTGGCTTGGAACTTTTTAGGATAGAAGATCCCAGGTATGTAAAGGCATTTAGAAAATCCTTTGAAGCCGCAGAGCTTGTTGAAGACATGCGTGAGTTGGCTGATCTTCTCATAAACATTGGGATATACATAGGCGAGACAAACAGAAATTCGGCGATTAGGGTTTTTAGACATGTTGTGGAACTTATTGAGGGCTTGCCTTTCCAAGACAGGGACAGAGCATTGGAGAAAATGATAAGGTCGATGCTAAAACTTGGGATCACCGAACATGCCCTCCCATATGCACTGCTGATTGAGGACAGTAAAATAAGGAATGAGATGCTTTTCTCAATCCTCAAGAAATACCTCTCCGAGGGGAACCTGAAAAATACTATTCAGGTTTCAAAAGAGCTTCTTGAAGAGCCTTGGAGCTCTAAAGCAAAAGCGGAGATCTTAAAATTTCATATTGGCAAAGGTGAAATTGAAAATGCATTGGAAATTTTTAATACCATCGAAGAGGACAGGGCGAAGCTGCTCATAGAGATTGCTGAGGAGCTTATGAAGTATCCTGAGTATCTCTCTAAGTTTCTCAACTCATTGGGAGAGGATGAGCTAAAAGAGGTCTCTAAGAATTTGCTGACTATTTTAATTGATTCTCCAAGAAGGGAATACATAGACCTAGTAGAGGAAATTGCAGGAAAAGTGCCCGATGAGACTATTAAAGTAAAGACTGTGGCTTTCTTGAATAGAGTCGGGGAGATGGAAAAGGCCCTAAAATATGCTAAGGAGATAAAAGATGACTATCTACGGTCCTTAGCTTTTGGAGAGGTAGCAATAGCCTACCTTAAACAGCAAGACCTAGACAGGGCCATAGAAGTTGTAATGAATGTTAAAGACCCCAGATGGAACTCACGGCTTCTGGGAGAGATACTTGTTAGGGTATTCAAATTGGCAGCAGAAGAGAGTTTGGAAGAAGAGCATTAGCTTTAAATTCTCTTCTTTTAACTATCTTTGGTGATGTTTTGATGGTAAGAATAGCCATAATCGGTGGATCAGGAGTATATGACCCAAAACTTCTTGAAAATTTGAGAGAGGAGGTTGTAAAAACTCCTTATGGGGATATTAAAGTCAAGATTGGGACATATAAAGGAGAAGAAGTAGCATTTTTGGCAAGACATGGAGAAAGACATAGCGTTCCTCCTCACAAGATAAACTACCGGGCTAACATATGGGGGTTACATGAGCTCGGTGTTGAGAGAATACTATCAACTTCAGCAGTGGGTTCATTAAATGAGGCCATGAAACCTGGGGATTTTGTAATACTGGATCAGCTGATAGACTTTACCAAGAATAGGACGTACACGTTCTATGATGGCGAAGATGCACCTCATGAGAGGAATTTTGTGGCTCACGTGGATTTCACAGATCCTTACTGTCCAGAGCTTAGGGACTCTTTAATTAGAGCTGCAAGAGAGCTTGGCTTCAGCTACCATCCAAGGGGAACTTATGCTGCAATGGAAGGCCCAAGGTTTGAAACAAGGGCTGAAATTAGAGCCTTGAGAATATTGGGTGCAGATGTTGTAGGGATGACACAATCACCTGAGGCCATCTTAGCTAGAGAACTAGAAATGTGCTATGCTAGCGTTGCTATAGTGACTAACTACGCCGCAGGGATAAGCAAAACTAAGCTTACTCATTCAGAAGTTGTTGAACTTATGCAGCAGAAGAGCGAGGAGATTAAGCTTCTCCTCATGAGGGCTGTTGAGTATATTCCAAAGATTAGGAGATGTGCATGCAAAGATGCTTTGAAAGGTGCTACAGGTTGATCTTTATCTATTCCTATTTATTTTCGGGGTTGCCTTTTAATTGAAAAATGGCTTGGTAATACTCATTTAAAGAAGGTGGTATGGTGATTTTAAAGACCAATTTGGTGGATAAAATTAAAGAAATTGACAAACCGTGGTCTCCAGTCGAAATAGCACGGGTTAACGACTACGTGATCCGGATGGCCCTTTTTGATGGTGAGTATCACTGGCATAAACATACAAATGAAGACGAGCTTTTTTATGTATACAAGGGGAGCATAGTGATTCAGCTAAAGGAGCAGCCTGACATAATCTTACACGAAGGTGAAATGGCAGTGGTGCCAAGGGGCATTGAACACTGCCCCAGGGCCTTGGAACCATCCTATGTCCTAATGTTTGAACCAGCAGTGTTGAAAAGCAAAGGGGATTAGAGGAAAAAAATAATAGGTTTTTTATTAATCCCTTGAAGATCTTTATAAGTGAGAAAAAGTAGTTATATCATCACTTCCATACCGTCGATTTCGTTATTCACTGACTTCACGACATTAAAGGAGAACCTCCTATCTTCCTTAGTTACCTTAATCACAGTAGTTGCCATGTTTTCAAACAATAACAAAGCATAAGGAACACTTTTCTCTAATAAATCAGTAGTAATAAAGTAGAATGCTATTCTTTTGGTCCCAGTGAAGGAGAGAACTGTGTTCATAGTGGTTAAAGTATCTTGCTTAGAATCAGCTATTAATAAAAGCTTTTCAAAACCCAAAACAGGATTAACTACTTTGTCATTTGGTGAGATGGACTTGAAAATTCTCCTATACTCACTCTCTCTAATAGAGGGCTCCTTGAGACTAATACGGCCGAGAATTTGACCAACCTCAAGCCTGCCCCCAGCCTTTATCACTTTAAGCTCGTCTAGAATACTTGTATCAAAACCAGCTAACTCCAAATGAATCTTATACATGTAAAGGGTGTCTAAAACATCATCCACCACTACAGTGTTCCCCTTCTCCCTAGCCCAACTTATTAAGTGATAAAATCCCAACACTGGACTTGTCACTGAGTCATGTTCAATTAAGACAGTTTCCCCATACTTTATTGAATTCCAAATCTTATGAAGGCTCTGTTCCACACAGGCCACCTCCCATAACCCGATATTGGAAGTATTCCTTAAATATTTTGTGCAGATTTAAGCTCAAATATTGTAGAAGTTCTAATTTTTATACAAAAATACTGAAAAAATCACAAAAATAATGAAATTTCCTGAAATTTGTAAACTATTGAGGATGTGAAATCAACCGTTGGTGTTGTTAATTTCTGTGGATCTTCCTAAAATAAGCAGACAGAAAATTCTCTTCCTTTAGAGACTTTTTTGAGAGGTGGTAATGAGGGAAGGCTGGATGTGCAAAGAAGAAGTCCGAGTATTAAGGATACTGAAACAAACGAAAAATAAAAGGAAAATATTCTCAGTCATGTTCCAAGTAGTGGGTCAAAATGAGCAAATGTGGGCATAAAAATAGCAGCTCTCATTTGGGGGATTTGGTCGCGGAAGCTTGTAAAAGAGAGTATAACATTTCACAGGTGGTTAATATGATTCTTGCAGCAATAGTTTCACAAGAAAACGCTTTAGAAAAACTTCAAAAACAAATTGTGGTGCGGTGGCCGGGATTTGAACCCGGGCCCGCGGCGTGGCAGGCCGCTGTCCTAGGCCAGGCTAGACTACCACCGCACAAGTCCGGTAGATAATCAATTGCAGACGCTTTATAAATCTTTCGCTGAGATATTTTCAAATCCCGCCGCTTTCTTTGATCTTTCTTCTAATGTTGGGGTCTCTATCGGCTATTCTTTTCAACGCCTCTTCAAAGCTCATCCAATCGGGCACCTCTTCATTGAGATAAATTCCTGTCCTTCCTATTGAGTCTCTTCTTGTAAGTATTTTTACCCTCTCTTGTACAAGTTCGATGCTCACTCCAAGAGCCTTTGCAACTTCGCTTTCTCTCCCCACAACTTCCTTCTCTATGTGCCCTTTATCTGTAGGGAGTATTAGAATTAGCTTCTTATTGACTCCTGGAACCCTTAGATTTGTCTTAACTCCCCAGATATCGATCATTCCTCCCCATTTATAAAATTCGAATTCTCTGTCAGTAGGATTGATAAGAGGAAAAGTTACTGTTGTCTCTTCATCAATCTCGATATGACCCTTTATTAGATGCCATGGAGTGGCCATTACAATTCTTCTATTTTGAAAGGGGACTCCCTCCAGGCTAAGCTCAACTAAAAAGCTCGGGACCTTATAGGGGATGATTATATCTATATCGCTGTCTTTTCTTACGTCTCCCCTGGCTACGCTTCCATAAACATGAGGGTCAAACTGTTCCAGCCTTTCCATTATTTTTAATGCCTTCTCCCTTTTTTCCCTTAAAATTGTCCATCTTTTAGGGGAATAGACCACTTCTCTCTCGTCCCACACTCTCACAACTTTTTCTCTCGGCATGCTTAATGATTCGTGTAATTCTTTTTAAGCATCACCGATACTTTTTAATAACTCCACAGTAATTGTTGAAAGGAGGTGGAAAAATGCCAGTACTTGGTATTAATATTACTAAAGTAGAAATGGAAAAGCAGGGAGGAATGGCAAGTAAAGTGGAGATCAACCTTTCACCAAAAGTTGAAGAGGTAAGATTGGGAGAGATAAAGACTCCTTCAGGCAAGGTAAACGGTATCGAAGTTCTTTTCACGTATCAAATAGGTTATAGACCAGATATAGCCCGTGCTTCGATAAGTGGCATGGTATTTTACCTTCCACCACAAAAAGAGAAAATTGACGAAATACTTGATAGCTGGGAGAATGAGAAAAAGATCCCTCCAGAGATGTTTGCGGAGATCGTGAACTTCATCACAAACGAGGTAACACCGCTGTTAATGCTTATCTCAAAAGAGATGCGGATTCCCTACCCAATTCCAGTGCCTAGGGTCTCTATAAAGCAGCCTTAATTTTTCTTTTGCCTCTTTCAAAACACTTATAAAGGCAATGTGTTATCCTTTTTCGGTGGTTGTGATGAGGGGGGATTTACTTTGCTTTACCCAAATCAGCTCTTCAGGTCTTTAATGCCTTAGAGGATAGACCAATATCTTCTAAAGAGCTAGCAAGAAGAACTAACCTTTCTGAAAGGACTGTCCGATATGCGTTGAAAGTTTTGAAGGAAAATGGGCTTGTTGAGGAGATATTTTTCTTACGCGATGCCCGGAGAAGGGGGTATAAACGGAAGAAACTTACTCCGGGCTGAGGCCTTCTACTTTTTGAAGGCCTTTTTTAATTTCTGGATACCTGGTCTCAAAGACAAGTTCCGCTATTTCAATTGCTTGGGCATAGGCTTCTCGTTTTGCGTAGAACTCCATCTGCTCCACAAACTCTAGGTAGTTCTTACTTTTCTCTTTAGCTGCCAAATAGAGCATTAAGGCTCGCCTTATGTGGTACTTGTGTTCTAATGTTGTTTCGGCTTCCACCATGAGGCTCTTGTACGTTTTAAGACCGTCTAGGAGTTTATCAATCCCAAATAGGGCCTCAGAAAGCATCAACAACCCTTCACCAAGTTCGTCCCTGAACCTAGCTCTTCTATACTCTTCCACAAGTTGGTAGAACATTTTGGTTGCATTTAGCCCTGCAAGTTTTACCCGCTGGGTGTTGCCAGCCAGTAAATACGAATACTCTGCATTTAGGAGCATTCTTGCAGTGGAGTAAAGATCCCCCTTTGCATACCAGTTTTTGCTGGCTCTTTCATAGTTTCGTCCAGCATCTTCCATTAGCTCCATGAAATGAGAATCATATCCAAAAACATCTTTTACGATAAATCCAAGCCTGAAGAATGTGTCGCCGGCTTTTTGGTATTCTTTTTTGTTCACAAATATTTCTGCCCCCTTTCCAAAAAGGTCAAGAAGGATGCTTACTGTGTCCTCTATTCCCTCTCTATGGTGAATTATTTTATAGTATCTGCGGGCGGTTTCATAAGATTGGATGGCCAGCTGAATATTTCTATTTTTGAGCTCAGTATCTCCCAGGTTTTGGTACATAGCTCCGAATTCCTTGGCATACTTTTCAAATTTCTCCTTTTCACCTAGGATCTCAAATATTCTTAGAATATTAGAGCAGAACTCATCGAGGAGTTCTAAGTTTGGGGTCTCGGCCTCAATCTCTCGTTCTAAAATATCTAAATAATAATAAGCGCTTTTGAGAAGGAAGGGCCGAGCATCTTTTATCCCTTGGGGATTAACATTAAGAATCAAATCTCCTATGTATCTATACATACGAGCAGCATCTAAAAATCGTTTTTGTAATTCATACTCTTTTGCAGATTTTATCAGGAGGTTTATTCCTTTTTTAAACTCTCCTTTGGTTATCATAGTTTTTCCAGCTAGTTCCAGCTCTCCAGGACTAGATCTTATTATACCTGTGATCAAAGGGGCACCCCCGGATAGTTTCTGATTTAGCATATGTTCTTCTACTTCAAAATATTTAACAATTTCTCCCATGTACAATTGGATACTTTAATAATTGTAAAATTTTCGAAGAATTAGACTTTTATGATTCTGTAGCCGGCAGCTTTTTTAAGCCTATTCATTACGGCCAGACCTAATCCATGTTCTGCTATTCCTTCTGCCAATATTATCTCCACTCCACTTTTATCAAGCTCTCTAAGCGCTTTAAATAAATTGCGAGCTATTTCTTCTTCACTCTCCCCTATGTTAAAATATGAATCTGCCTCATAGAAATCTCCTGTCGCCATAACACCTACTTTTATTCCTTGCTTTTTATACTCATCAATAAGCTCTTTGATTTTCTTAATAACTCGTTCACGTTCACCATCTATTATTATTACTTGGGCCTCTGGAGCGTAGTGTTTGTATTTCATTCCTGGAGCTTTTGCAAGCTCTACTGCCTTTCCTTTGACTGCGGGATGTATTTTAACTTCGCCGATGATGCTTTTTATTCTTTCTAAAGGGAGGCCTCCTGGCCTTAGGAGCATTGGGGGGTCGGTTGTGAGGTCTATCACTGTAGATTCAACGCCGATTTTAGTTTCTCCCCCGTCTATTATGCACTCTATTTTCCCGTAGAAGTCATCGGCTACGTGTTCTGCTAGAGTAGGACTAGGTTTTCCACTAATATTTGCAGATGGTGCAGCAATTGGTCGGCCACTTGATTTTATCAATGCAAGAGCAATTTCATGAGCAGGCATTCGTATTGCAACGGTGTCCAGACCTCCTGTGGTAACGTAGGGAACTTCCTCTTTTTTGGGCAATACTATTGTTAATGGGCCAGGCCAGAAGTTTTCGGCTAAAATTTTGGCTCTCTCGGGGACATCTCTTGCCAGTTCATAAACCTGATTAAACTCTGCTATGTGTATTATAAGAGGGTTATCGGGGGGCCTGCCCTTGGCTTTGAATATCTTTCTCACAGCGTTATCATTAAGAGCGTCTGCTCCAAGCCCATATACGGTTTCAGTAGGAAATGCAACTAACTTAGCTTCTTTAATAAATCTTGCAGCTATCTTAATTTTCTCCCAGTCCACCCCTTCTCGCATGTTTATTATTATCGTCATATCTCTCACCGACAAGTTCTCTATATCTCTCTTCAACGGCTTCCCCAATTTTCTTCCAATTGTATCTTCCACTGATAGTGTTCCCTATTTTCCCCATTTTTAAAGCTTTTTTATTTGGCAATAAAGAATCAACTTTTTTCACAAGCTCCTCAAAAGTCTCAAAAGTATAACCGTTTTTACCCTCTCGAATAAGTTCTCTTATGCCACCTACAGCCCTACCAATGACGGGTACTCCAAGGGAATTGGCTTCGAGAACAACTAATCCAAACCCTTCTCTCACAGAAGGAAGAATTAAAAGCTTGGTTTTTGAGAGAATTTCTCCGATGTCTTCTCTATATCCTAGGAATTTTACATTTTTAGGTGCCTGTTTTTCAAGCTCCTCCCTTAGTGGCCCGTCTCCAACAACTAGAAACTTCTCATTTGGAAAATGTCGAGCAAGTTTTATGAATGTGGCAGGGTCTTTATACGGGGTTAAGCTGCCAATGAAAGTGATATATTCCCTTTTTAGGCTTTTTCTTTTTAGGTTTTTAATGGCGTTAGGGATTACTCTTACTTTGTTTGCTCCCAGTGCTAAAGCCCGCTTTTTAAGATAGTGACTTACCGTTATTGTTAGATCGCTCTTTGTCAAACTTTCCTTAACAAAATATCTTCCAAGAGGAAGTTTAGACATAAAATCAAGATCACTCCCGTGAGCTGTGATAATAAGCGGAATTTTTAATCTGTTTTTTGCAAGTAACCCTGCATAACTTGTGGTTCCAACGTAGTGGGCATGAATAATATCAAAATCGAATTTTTTATGAAGTTTGATGGCCTTAACGGCAGCAAGAAAAGTGAACAGAATGCCTCTCAAACCGAAAACCTTTGGAACAGTTACTTGGTGGACAAATTCTTTCTCAAACTCTCTAGGACTTATTGGTCCATAGGTTATTATGTGAACTTCATGTTTCTTTCTTAATTCCTTCACTAGACTCTCAGTATGAGTGGCAACGCCGCCCTTGTGGGGAGGATAATGGCCTATTATCAAAATCTTCATGAATAAAAAATATGGAAGAAAAGTAAAAAGCCTTTCTATGGCCTACCCCTACCTCTTCCAACTGGTAGGTTTATTTCTTTCATCTTTCCTCTTCCTTGCATGAAAGCATCTCTGAGCATGTTTTTGGCTTGTTCAATGAGTTCTCTTGCACTCTCGTAATCTCCTGCTTGGATTGCATTTTTGGCTGCTTCTATTTTTTCGCTTATTTCAGTTACGTCGATTCCAGCTTTTGTAAGAACCTTGAGTTTAATCTCAAGCTTGTAGACTTCCCTTTCGAGTTGTATGTCCACTTTAGCATGCATGACGTTTCTCCATTCTTTTCCTGCCAGTCTGATAACAGCTTCAGCGTGGGCCTTAGCGGCTATTGCTTGGCCATATGCCTTTCCATAGTTACCTTCGTTGTAGCTCTCTTTTGCTATTTGTATCTCTTTTTCGGCGAGCTCCAAAAGCTTTGTGGCACTTGGGATTGTTAGGTTATCTAATACCTCTTTTGCAGTCTCTGTTCTGTTAATTGCTATTTCTATGGCCTCCCATGCCATCTCAGGGGTTATTCCAATATCTTCCTCGGTTATATTCCCATTTTGAACTCTTTCTCTCACGCGCTCTCTTATCATTTCAGCAGTTTCATTGTCCATTAATGGGCTCTTGATTATTATAACAGTCTTTGTTTTGAGTAATGTTCCAATTATTTCAGTTTGGTTGGTTAGATTCTTGTCTACATAAATAACAAATTTCTTTCCTTGGATACCTTTTACCTGTTTAATAGCTCCAAGATCTCTTCCATGGGCGATGACAATCTTAATATTGACGAATAGTTCTGGATACTCTTCTAGTGCATATTTAATGACCTCAAGATTGGTCTCATACCTGTCTTCACCATACCACCTTACATAGGGTATTCCCAACTCATTTAGATCTGTCTCATACTCTTTTGGAACTGCGTCGGGTCCGCCAATAATTATCACTTTGTCTGGTGCATAGCTCATTATCTCTGCAGTTACGTTTGTATCGTAGACTCCCCAAGTAGTTACAACTATTGTTGCATTTAAAATGCTGGCAAGATCTTCTGCAAGTGCTGAATCTGCTTCATTGTCACTTACAAGTATAACTATTGAAAGTGTTGCCTGTGCTTGTGAGAGGGGTATCATACTTGCTAAAAGCAATATTCCAAACAGCCAAGCAAATCCTTTTTTCACCATCATGGTCTTTCACCTCAATTATAATTAGTGAAAACCTACTATTTAAGCTTTTTTCATGAAATCGTCTTGTTTGGTTTTCGTTTGTTCACTTTACTTTTATGAGAAGGGTTTTTACTGATGGGAATGTTAAAAAAGGTTTAAAATTGTTTATCTTTGTTCAAATACCTCATTAAAGACTTTTTCTGCAAACTTGGAAAGTTTGAGCCCTTCTTTTTTGGCAATCTTCTCTAAGAGTTTTTGAGCATTGGTTCCGTATTGGCAGGCCTTTTTCTCTCTATATGCCACTTCTTTGGGCAGTCCTAGTTCAAGGGCCACTTCTCTTAGGATAGCTTTTCTTGTTCCATTATGTATCTTATATTTCAGAGGTACTCTAAGTGCACTTTTGACCATATTAATGTCTAAAAATGGAAATCTCCCTTCTACGCTGTTAAGCATGGCAATCTTATCATCCCTTGCGAGGTTTTTCTCTCCCATTTCAGTTAGGTCCTTTTCCATAATCCTTGGATTGGTGAGATATTTTGCATATCCACCAAAAAGCTCGTCTGCACCCTGTCCACTTAAGAGTATTTTTGTCCCATCTTCGCTTGCGAGCTTTGTTGCAAAGTAAAGAGGAATACCTATTGCAAGATTCATGGCATTTGGCTCCTCTATGGCGAACATAACCGAGGGCACGGCATCTCTCACGTCATCGATGTCAAAAACGTATTCTTTTAACTTTAGACCTAATTCCTCACTTACCTTCCTTGACCACTCTAAGTCTGGACTCCCCTCAGCTCCTGCTGTGTAAAGAGTAACCTTCTTTGAATACTTGGATGCGAGAATGGTTATTAATGAGCTGTCTAACCCTCCTGAAAATAGAATTCCTATCTTCTTACTACCTCTTAAGCGAATTGCGTAGTCCAAACTTCTGGTTATGCTCATTTTACTGTTGCTATAGTCAAAGAAGCTTCCCTTCATGTCTAAAACATTGAAAAGTTTGAACTGCTCAATTTTTCCATTGGAAATTCTTACTAGTTCTCCTGGTTTTACTGGAATGGCATTTTCCCCTATACTCCATAGTACTTTCTTTTCTGAGGCAAAAAATCCATTAGGGGAATAGTATAGTGGCCTGACTCCTATGGGATCTCTGAAGAGGTAAATATCTTTTTTATCTGAGAAGGCCACTGCATAATCTCCATTTAAACTCGTCATTAACTTCTTTACGGCTTGTGGTATTGGAATATTTTTTTCAATTAGGAATTCTAGAAGGCGGAGGATAACCTCAGTATCCACATCGCTTTCAAATTCAATCCCTCTCTTTTCCAAAAACGCCTTTATTTGGTGGTAATTGTAAATCTCACCATTGTGGACTAGGATAAATTCATTATAAAAAGGTTGAGTGAAGCTTTTTGATCCAGTCATCGCAAGACGACACTGTAAGAGGCCAATTTTACCGTCTGGAATCTCATTAATTTGGGAGAAGTCTTCACTTTTTAATACTCCTTCATTAGTCCATACTCCAAAAGAATCTCTCCCCCTATGTTTTCCAGAATTTATCATGGTTGCTAATTTGATCTTGAGGTTTTTTCCCATCCCACCAGCTATCAAGCACATTATTCTCACCAGCCTTTCTAAGAGAGAAGAAGCTAAAAACTTTCCCTGTTTCTTTCTGAAAAGGGGTTCATTTTTCTAGGGTAACAAATGAACAAAAACTTGTCTGCGATGTAATTTGATGAATCTCAGGTCAAGTCCCCGCAGGTGCAATAATGCTCATAAGCTACAGTTTCAAGGTCTTCAAACCCCTCTCTCCTTTTTGCTGAGAGGTATAGGACTCTAACAGGAGGGGATACTTCAGGTAAAATCTTACACAATTTCTATGCTAAAAGTGATTGCATGGACGTTTCAAGGTTTAGACGAGTCGAGAGATACTCAACATCTTCTAGATACTTTTTAATTTCTGTTAAATTCTCAAGGAGATCCACTTTGTTAAGCCCTGGTATTGTTGTGGTGCCGAGTCGGAGGTCTATCATCAAGGTGAAGAATTTAACAAAACAGTAGTCGTGAGGTTTCTGGAGTATTGTTGGGTCGAAAAGATAAATGACAAGTGGATAAGGTATGTTTTCCATTAACTTAACCCCAAATTCGTGAAATAAGAATGTTTCCATCTGCCCGGGTGTGTCTATCAACACATAATCGTTTTCTTTCTCCAGCTCCAGTATTTTAGGGAGGTAGTAGTTTACATGAGCCATTAGCCTATCGTAGCTTTCTACTATAGCTCCGTTGGGCCCATATCCTTCTTTCATAAGGTCTTCAACGGTAATGTGTTCTCTGACATCAATATCTGCTTTGTATGGAATCCTCTTTACACCTGTGTCTAGATTAACATAGGCAACCTTATTCCCATTCTCTACTAAGTATCTTCCAAATTCTGCCGTTAAAGTGGTTTTTCCACTTCCGGCTGTTCCCACAAAAGTCAATATCACTTCCTCCACCGTTATAATTCCTCTTCCGTTTTTATGAGGTTCTGTGCAGTTTCGATTATTGCTCGACTAGCTTTTGTATCTGGGTCATAAACTAGTACTGGCATTCCACTAAGGGCTGCTTCTCTAACTTTCGGGTCCTCAGGGATGATCCCTAAGAGGGGGAATTCCATTATTTCTTCAGCTATCTCGGGTGAGATCCCATTTTTATGAGGTTCATAACGATTAAAAATGAATCCTAGAACGTTTTTTCCAGCCTTTTTCAAAATTATTCCAACTTTCATGGTGTCGCTTATACTGGCTATCTCAGGGTTCGTGATTAATAATACTTCCTCTCCACTTAACATTGCGCTCATAGCATCCATCTGTAACCCTGCGGGGCAGTCTAAGAGCACGTAATCAAATTCGTCCTTTATTTGTGGAATAACTTCGGGTAAATCTCTTGGATCTGCCTTAGCAACATGTTCCCAATCAAATGCCCCTGGAATCAGATATACGAATTCATATCTGGTTGTGTGAATCGCCTGCTTAATGTCTATTTCTCCCATTAGAACATCGTGAATAGTTTTGGTTGTATCCTCCAGGCCAAAGTGTAGAGTTAGATTTGCCATTGTTAAGTCCGCGTCTACGGCACAAACTTTTTTTCCCAGTAAGCCTAATGCCATGGAGAGATTGGCTATCATAGTTGTTTTTCCGGTTCCACCTTTTCCAGAGGCCACTGCGATAATTCTTCCCATAATATTTCCCCCAATAAAATTCCTACTAAACCTTTATGAACTTTTACCAAAAGGTTATAAACAGAGAGGTCAAGTTGAGGCGCCGTGAGGGGTGAGGAAAATGAAAGTATTTGTTGTTGATACGAGTGTTATAGTGGATGGGAGACTAACCCAATACTTAGAGAGAATTAATGAGAAAGTTAAGGTGGTTATCCCAGAGGCTGTTGTTGCTGAGATAGAACATCAAGCTAATGAGGGTAAGGCTATTGGTCATACTGGATTGGAGGAACTTAAGAAGCTTAGAAGTCTAGCTGAGAGAGATAAAATTCTGTTGGAGTTCTATGGCGAGAGGCCTGATCTCTGGCAGATAAGGAGAGCTAAGGCTGGAGAAGTTGATCACATGATAAGAGAGGTCGCTAGAGAGCTGAATGCAGTCCTCATAACTGGTGACCAAGTACAGAGAGACATTGCCATAGCGAAGGGGATTGAAGTAATCTATTTAGAGGCCAGAAAGGAAGTAAAGCACCGTCTCGAGGATTTCTTTGACGAACATACCATGAGTGTTCACCTAAAGGCAGGTGTAAGACCTTTAGCCAAAAAGGGTAAACCTGGTCAGTGGAGATTAGTTCCCATAAAAGAGGAAGAACTAACTGATGCAGAGCTTGAGGAAATAGCGGATGACATAGTTGAGAGAGCTAAAAGGGACCCAGAATCATTTATAGAGCTTGATGAGCTTGGTGCAACAGTGGTGCAGCTTAGGAATTATCGTATAGTCATAGCAAAGCCGCCATTTGCTGACAGGATAGAAATAACGGCAGTAAGGCCCATAATCAAGTTAAGTATTGAAGACTATGATATTCCAGAGAAGCTTTTAGAGCGTTTAACAGACAAGGCCGAAGGTATTCTGATTGGTGGTGCTCCAGGGGAAGGAAAAACCACTTTTGCCCAGGCTTTAGCAGAGTATTATGCGTCCATGGGTAAGATCGTGAAAACAATGGAAAAGCCCAGGGATCTTCAAGTTAGTGAGGAGATAACTCAATACACTGCCCTTGCAGGGAAAATGGAAAAAACAGGAGACGTCCTTCTTTTAGTTAGGCCTGATTATACAATATTTGATGAAATGAGAAAAACAAGTGACTTCCAGATTTACGCTGACTTACGACTTGCTGGTGTTGGAATGGTTGGTGTTGTTCACGCTACAAAGCCTATAGATGCTATCCAGAGGTTCATTGGAAGGGTAGAACTTGGAATGATTCCGCAAATAGTGGATACCGTAATATTCATCAAAGCTGGGGGCGTTGACAAAGTTTTAACTCTCGAGTACAAGGTTAAAGTTCCCAGTGGAATGACAGAAGAGGATTTGGCCAGACCTGTAATTGAGGTTAGAGACTTCGTGACTGGTGAGCTAGAGTACGAGATATACACCTACGGTGAGGAGATAAGTGTTGTACCTGTGAAGAAAAAGGAGAAGCCACCCGCAATGAAATTAGCAGAAAAGAAGCTTAAACAAGAAATTAAAAAATTCCTACCAGATGTTTATACAGAGGTTGAGCTTGCAAGTCCCCATAAGGCCGTAATATATGCAGATGAATTTGATATACCTACCATTATAGGTAAAAAGGGCAAAAGAATCACGGAAATCGAGAAAAAGCTTGGAATAAGCATAGATGTCAGAAGTTTTGAGGAGAAGATGGTAGAAATGCCGACGGAGAAAATAACAGTTGAAGTTGAAGAAAAGAAAAAGCAAATAGTTCTCAGAGTTTCACCGGATTTTGCAAAGAAGCCTCTCAAGTTCTTTGCAGGCGATGAATACATCTTCACTGCAACTCCATCGAGAAAGGGTCTGATTAAGGTTAATAAGAACACTCCAATAGGGAGAGAACTAAGGAGAGCTTTAGAAGCAGGAATAGAGCTTTGGGCATCTCTTTAATTTATTTTTGGCTCAGATGCGAGGGTACTCATCATTTTTCAGCTAGCGAAATTGTCTTCATCGCCCGAAATTCTTATATTCCTAATTCTTTAAGTGCCTTTTGATGAGATTGATACTTGCATCTCAAAGTCCTCGAAGAAGAGAAATACTTGCAAAGTTTTTTGATAGTTTTGATATTGTCCCTAGCGCGGTTAGTGAGGAGTGTACCACTGAAAATCCTGTGGAACATGCTATTGAGGTTGCAAAAAGAAAGGCTTGGGATGTTTATACGAGATATGGTGGGGTAGTTATTGGAGCAGATACAATAGTTGTTCTGGATAATATGATATTAGGTAAGCCTGAAAACAAGGAGGAAGCTAAAGAAATGCTTAGAAGTCTGAGTGGAAAGATTCACAAAGTGATTACTGGGTACTGCATAGTCAGGGAAGGAGAAGAAATTACAGGGTATGAAATTACTGAGGTAAAATTTAGAGAACTTAAAGATGAGGAAATAGAGTGGTATGTTTCCACGGGAGAGCCACTTGATAAAGCCGGAGCTTATGGCATCCAAGGGAAGGGTGGTATTCTGATTGAATGGATAAAAGGAGATTATTACAATGTCGTTGGATTTCCGATAAAAATAATTCTTGAGCTTATAGATCTTGGCTTTAAGCTTTCATAAAAGTTCTGAGAAAAGCAAATCCTCTTTTTTACCACCTGCTTTCTGAAAAGCCTTTAGACTCCAGCTAATATTTCCCACGTCCCTGACTTGATGGGCGTCACTTCCAAAGGTTAGCTTTACTCCTTTCTCGATACAGAGTTTTATAAAATCTAGTTCCGGTGCTCTATAACGGCTGCTTATTTCAAAGGCCTTTCCATATTCCTCGGCAAGTGCGACGATTTCTCTGTATTCTTCTATAGAGGGATATCCAATGTAGGGAAAGACGTTTCCAAAATGACCGATTATATCAATGTTTTCATCTTGGATTGCCACCTTTACTAAGTTTAAGTACTCTTCGTGTCCTCCTAGGGTAAAGTACATGTGCACTGAAGCAATGGCATAATCAAGTTTTTTTCTGATTTCAGAAGTTATGTCTACTCCATCGGGAAGGATATTTGCTTCTATTCCTGCTAGAACGACTATCTCACTTTCTTTTTTCAGTTGTTTTATAATGGAAACGTAAGAATTTAGCACGTGGTTTGAAAAGAAATGCAGATGGTCACTTATTCCAATAATGTGTAGTTTCTTCTTTTCTGCCTCGGCAATATTGTCTTGAATGTCTCCTATCCCGTCTGAAAATCTTGTATGGGTGTGAATATCGATCATTTTAATCCTCTCTCTTTTAATTTTAAACATTTAAAAGTATTGCAGTATTTGGATAAAATATCCAATGTAAACCCTGAACTTTAGGTTTGACAATGTTTAAATACTATTTCACTCTAATGAAGGTCGGTGGTGATGATGGTAGAGCGCTCAAAAGTTAGAGTTCTAATAGCTAAACCAGGATTGGATGGTCACGACAGAGGAGCAAAGGTTATAGCGAGAGCCCTTAGAGACGCCGGGTTTGAAGTTATTTATACTGGGATAAGACAAACTCCAGAACAAATTGTAGAGTCTGTTGTTCAAGAGGATATAGATGTTTTGGGTCTTAGTATCCTTTCTGGAGCTCACATGGTTCTTATACCAAAAATTCTAAGGCTTTTAGAGGAAAAAGGTATAATCCCAAATGAAGATGTTCTTCTGCTCGCTGGGGGAATAATACCTCCAGATGATGCTCAAGAGCTCGAAAAGATGGGTGTTGGTAGAGTTTTTGGTCCTGGAAGTCCGATTGAGGAGATTATCAAGTTTATCGAGGAGAACGTTCCCAAACTTAAGAAATTTAGGAGCGAAAGCTAAAGGTTTATATTTTCTTTTTTGGATAATTAATCCAAGTGATAAACATGATAGATGAATTAATTGAAAGAATGCTTAAAGGTGACAAAAGAGCAACGGCTAGGTTGATTACGTTTGTAGAGAATAATGAGGAAAAAGCAAGGGAAATCGTTAAAAAAATTTACCCTTATACTGGAAGGGCCTATATAATTGGAATAACTGGCCCTCCTGGTTCTGGAAAATCAACCTTGGTTGATAAGCTCATTAAAAAGGCTAGAGAGGAAGGGAAAGTAGTAGGAGTTATTGCAATAGATCCGACTTCTCCCTTTACGGGAGGAGCTCTTCTTGGGGATAGAATAAGGATGCAACGACATTCAACAGATCCGGGAGTTTTTATAAGAAGCATGGCCACAAGAGGGTCTCTTGGAGGTTTAGCTAAGGCAACAAATGACGCTATAAAAATACTTGATGCGTATGGATGTGACGTTATTTTTGTAGAAACTGTAGGTGTCGGGCAAATAGAAGTGGATATAGTAAAGACGGCTGATACAGTGGTTTTAGTTACAGTCCCTGGATTGGGGGATGATATTCAAGCAATAAAGGCTGGTTTAATGGAGATAGCAGATATATTTGTGGTCAATAAAGCAGATAAAGAGGGTGCAGAGGCCACAATGTTTGAACTCGAACTTATGCTTGATCTAGAAAAAGAAAAATGGAATAAGAAAGGATGGAGGCCATCAATAGTTTCGACTATTGCGTTTACCAATAAAGGGATTGAACAACTGTGGGAGGCTATTAATAAGCACAGAGAGTTCCTCCTAAGTAGTGGGGAGATCGAAAAGAAAAGAAAGTTTAGGGTAGAGGAGGAGATTAAGGCTATTGTCTCAAGCACAATTGCAAGGAAGATTGGTGAAAAGATGGGAGAAGATGATATAGCTACACTTATAGAAAAGATAGCTAAAAGAGAAATCGACCCATATTCTGCTGCTGATCTTGTGCTGGAAAAGGCTTTGGGGGTGAAAGCATGATAAAAAAGGTTGACCATATTGGAATTGCTGTTAAAAATCTTGAAGAGGCTATTAAGATTTGGGAAGGCCTTGGATTGAAGGTTGAAGAAATTGAAGAGGTCGCAGAGCAAAAAGTTAGGACAGCAATATTCCATGCTGGCGAAACGAGGATTGAACTTTTAGAGGCCACTTCTGAGGATTCGCCGATAGCAAAGTTCATTGAGAAGAGGGGAGAGGGAATTCATCACATTGCGTTGGGCGTTGATAACATTGAGGAGCACCTCAAAAAGCTAAAAGAGGAAGGCTTTAGGTTAATTGATGAAACACCTAGGATAGGTGTTGGTGGGGCAAAAATAGCTTTTGTACATCCAAAAAGCGTTGGTGGAGTTCTCTTAGAACTATGTGAAAGAGAAGAATGATCTCTTCTTTTTTAAATTTGTAATAGAAAGTTTTTCTTGTTAAAGAATTTTAGAAGAATCTTTAAGTGGCCGGCGGCGTCCCCGGTTTCCCGCCCCCTCTCGGAGGGCAGTACCGCCGGGATCGCTGGCGGGCTTAACTTCCGGGGTCGAAACGAGTCCGGGTGTGACCCCGCCGCTATGACCGCCGTACCGATACTAACTCTCAGCACAGGCTTTATAAAGTTTACGGTAGATGAAGGGAATGATGGAAAAGGAGATAATGGAACTGCTAAGACTAGAGCGAATAAGAGAGCCACTTAGTCCAAGTAGGAGAGTTAAGGACTTTCAAGTTACAATTCAACGAACCAAAAATGGAGAAGAGATCGAGTTGACTGGTTTTCTACTGGCAAGAAAGCCTCCATACGCCCCTAACGATGCTGCTTATTACTTGTTATCGCCATTAACCCCATCAGAGCTGGCATCACTTAGTAAGGATGATTTCAGGAGTTATTTAGTAATTAGAATAACAGAAATGACAAAAGTACAGGGTAATGTGAGACCAGGAAGTCATGTTCGTGTAAAAGGAATCATTGATGCTTACCCTTGGGGCAACCTTCGGACTGTTCACACGTTATTAATAGAAGGTAGGGAATATCCGGAGTACTGGAAAGACTATCAAGAGTTTGCGCTTAGCAGAAGAGAGGTAATTAATCTATTCGAGAGAACGGTTTATATGCCTGATGAGATGAGGATGGCACTCATTTATTCACTTTATGGTGTTCCTTATGTGCTTGGAATGGAGCAATCTCGAAATTGGGGTGAAGGCTTTGACTTCACAGTTTACAAATACAAGGAAAATTTAGGACTTCTAGCTCTGTGGAAAGCACTGAAATATCTCTATGATAGTCTCCCTTGGGAAGTTCGTGTTAGCAAAAAAACCATGCTTGAGATAGAAGATCCTTTTTTGGGAATAGATTTTCGAGTTAGAAACCCCAATGGGACAGATATGAAATATTACACCCCTCTGAAGAAGATAAGCATGAATAAGCTTCCAAAATGGGTAAAAGATCAGATAACAAATAAGAAGGCGATAGGATTACTTCCAGAAAACAAAGAGCCTAACCCAACAGATCTACTAGCAAGAATTTCAGAAACTCCTTTTGTTTTAACTCCTTGGGAAGAGAAGCCATACTTTGAGAAGAACAGGGAATTCCAACAACTTATGCCTAATTTGCTCGTTACGGTCTTCCTCCAACGCGAACAACACATGGCGATGAACACCAAGGACTTAGAACTATTCAGAAAGGAATTCCTAAAGTGGATAGAATATGGTAGACAAGAGTATCCCGATATGTTCAATCCTCTTAGCAGTAGTCCAAAAGGCCTTTTTCACATAAATCTTAGATATCTCTTGGATGTTAGGGTCTTTGGAGCAGCAACTAGGTTCTCTGGAAAAGTTACAAAGAAAACAATAGGGGACATAAGACAAATTAAAGAAGCTATCCTTAATGATTGGGCAGTTGTTGTCAAAGATCATCCTGAAATTCTTATGGAACTTAGGAAAGACTATGAACGCTATGTTCCAAGAGACGTCAGAGCACAAAAGGCTCTTCAAGTATTCTACGACTTGTCATCCACCAGTATTACGGGAGACGTGGATAAGGAAGAGTTCTTAAATGAACTGTTGCAGCAGGGCTTCAATCAGAAAGATGCCTTAGAGCTCATTGAAAGGTTTATATCCTCTGGGTATGTGTACGAACCATTTCCAGGAAAGCTCCGGTTAATAAGGTGATACCATGTCCAAGAAGTATATTCGTCAAAGAGAAAAAAGGGAGAAGAAAAAGATAGCGCTTGAGAGGATAGACATACTTTTTACTTTAGCTGAGAGAGTATTCCCTTACGACAAAGAACTCGCAAATAGGTATGTTGAAATAGCTTTAGCAGTACAGCGAAAAGCAAAAGTCAGAATCCCAAGAAAGTGGAAGAGAAGGTATTGTAAAAAGTGCCACTCATTTCTTGTTCCAGGAGCTAATGCGCGAGTTAGACTCAGAGAGAAAAGAATGCCTCATGTTGTTATAAAATGTCTTGAATGTGGCCACATCATGCGTTATCCTTATTTAAGGGAGAAGAAAGAAAGGAGACGGGCCCATAAAGGCCAAATTTAACCCTGACAGCATTTATCTTTTTTATCAAGGGGCAAAATTTCTTTGAATCCTGTATAGGGCCATAATGCCTTGGGGATTTTTACAGTTCCATCTTCTTCCTGGAAGTTCTCTATTATTGCCACTATTGCTCTTGAAGTTGCTATTGCGGTTGAATTTAGTGTATGAACAAAGCGGGGCTTTTCGTTTGGTTTATCTCTGAATCTGATGTTTAGTCTTCTTGCTTGCCAATCAGTACAATTTGAGCAACTTACTACTTCTCTGAATTTGCCTTGGGCACTCATCCACGCTTCAATATCGTATTTCTTCGCTGCTACATACCCCAAATCGCCGGTACAGATGTTCACGATTCTGTATGGAATTTCTAAGGCCTGGAATATTTCTTCAGCATTTTGTATGAGTTTCTCATGCCATTCCCAGCTTTCTTCTGGCCTCACATAAACAAATTGTTCTACCTTATGGAACTGATGAACTCTGAAGATGCCCTTTGTGTCTTTTCCGGCAGTTCCAGCCTCTTTTCTGAAGCATGGGCTTACTCCTGCATAAAGGATGGGTAAATCATTTCCGTCGAGGATTTCATTTGCGTGCATTCCTGCTAGAGCATGCTCTGATGTAGGAATTAGGTAGAGGTCTTCACCTTCAACCTTGTATATAACATCTTCAAAGTCTCCAAAACTGGTGACGCCTTCTTCGACATATCTTCTTACCATATATGGAGGTATTACTGGAATAAAGCCTTTTTCTATGAGCTTATCTAATGCAAATCTTATTAGTGCTAGATCCAAGATTACTAACTCATTGAGAAGATAGAAGAATCTTGAACCACTAACCTTTGCAGCTCTCTCAAGATCGGCCCCACCAAGTTTTGGGAGTAAATCAGCATGAAGCTGGGGTTTCCATTTGATAACCTCGTACTCCATTTTTCTTTGGCTTTGTTCTAGAAAGGTCTCTAAATGCCCTTCCCAGACTTTGGCCTTTCCCCAAAATCTGATTGGGACGTTTTCAGTGTCATCTTTTCCAATAGGAACGCTCTCATGGGTTATATTTGGGAGACGCCAGAGATAGTAATCGATCTTTTCTTTAATCTTATTATTTTCCTTTTCAATTTCCTCTATCCGCTTTGCTATTTCGTTGCTTCTTGTTAACAGATCTTCAATTCCTTCACCAGCTTTTTTTCTCTTACCTATCTCAATAGCAAGCCTATTTCGTTCTCTTCTAAGTGCATTGATCTCTTTTAGGTTTTCTCTCCATTTCTTATCGAGCTCAAGGATCTCGTCAATCCATTGGAGTTTCTCAAGCTCCCCACGCTTTATAAGATCGCCTTTTACAATGTCAGGATTTTCTCTGATGAGCTTTATATCAAGCATATCTTTCACCTACCGTAATAACGAAGAGTTTATTTAAAAGTTTATCCAGATGATGTGAGAAGACAACAAGAATGAAATAATGCTTAAAATTTGAATAAAACTACTCTAACTTCTTCCCCCTCTTCCAGTATTTCAACATTCTCTGGAACTTCTACAAACCCATCGGCTTCTATAAAACTCGTCACTGCTCCACTTCCTTTTAGAATTGGGTGTGCTACGTCGTCATTGATTCTTACTGGTAAGAACTGTCTCCTCCCTTTAACAGAGAATACCTTATGAGCAAGCTTTTTCTTGGCGTACTCTATTTTGAAGTCCATTCCAAGGAGTTTTCTAATTAGTGGAGCAACTAGAAGGGTGAAGTTTGTCAGACAGCTGGTGGGATAACCTGGTAGACCAAAAATAGGCTTTCCATCTATAAGGCCTATTATCGTTGGTTTCCCTGGTTGGATTGCTATTCCGTGGATTTTTACCTCTCCCAGTTCTTCAATTATTGAAGCTGTAAGGTCTCTTATACCGCCACTAGCACCGCCGCTAAGAATTATGATGTCATATTTGAGAGCTTCTATTATTTTCTCTTTTAGACTCTCCCGATTATCTTCTGCTATTCCTATAAAGTGAGGTTCTCCTCCAAGTTCTTTAACTGCATCACTAACTGCTCGTCCATTTATATCATATATCTTTCCTGGTCTTAGTTCGTCTCCAGGTAAAATAATCTCGTTCCCAGTACTTATTATTGCGACTTTTGGTTTTGAGAATACTTTTACTCTTTCAAAACCAATTGCGGAAAACAAGGCCGTTTCTTTAAATCCAAGTTTTGTACCTTTTTTTAGAAGAGGCTTGCCTTTTGAGATATCAGTTCCTGCTTTCATGACGCCTGCTTGGGGATAAACGGGCTTGTAGATAATAACTTTATCCTCTTCTCTTTCGACTACTTCAAATTCAATAACTGCGTCTGCCCCCTTGGGGAGTACCGCTCCTGTGGAAATGTAAACTGTTTCCCCATCGCCTACCTCAACTTTAGGCTCCTCTCCTGCATGAACCTCTCCAATAACCTTTAATACTACTGGGTTGCTTTCGCTTGCATTCCAGGTATCTTGACTTTTTAAAGCATAGCCATCAACGCTTGCTCTGTCAAAGGGTGGGACGTCTATTGGGGAAATAATGTCCTCCGCTAGAATCCTTCCATGAGCTTCTTCAATTTCTATCTCTTCGATTGTTGGTTTTAATGGGAATGAGTTTATGATCTCTAGAGCTTTTTCGAGGGATACCACTTTTAAAAATGCCATTTTATCACCCATTTGAAAAAATGAGAAAAAGTTAATAAATCTGTTGGAAACGCGTGGGCTTATGACTGGGAGAATAGGGAGGATTCACCATTCATCTTCGTCTTCCCAATCCTCTTCTTCCCATTCATCTTCTTCCCAGTCTTCCTCCCACTCTTCTTCCTCCCAATCCTCATCAAATTCTTCCTCTTCCCATTCTTCTTCCCATTCTTCCTCAAAGAGTTCTTCTTCGAACTCTTCAACTTTCTTTTTCTTTGGAGGTTGCATATTTCTCACCTCGGCCCACTTCTGGGGCATTTTTATCTCTGTGGCAAGGGTTTATAAAGTTTATTAAAAAATTTTTCAATTGTCCTTGCTTTATATGAGGATTGGAGTCTTTTTAATCCACTTTGAGTTTTTGAAATCTTCTCTTTTTTCCTTAATCTTTTTAATAGTTCCTTCGAATCATCACACATGAGAGTGGCGATCATCACAGAAAATGCAAGAATTTATTACATGGCCGCAAAAGTTTTGCAAGAGTATAGGATACCTTTTTATAGCCTTAGACCTGGCGATAAGATCCCTTTTGATGTGGAAGTAGTTTTAACAAGTAAAGAAGAATACGCTAAAATTAATTTTCCAGCTAAAATAACGATTGTGAATGAGAATTTTATAGATGACCTCTTGGCAAAACTTGAAGGAAGAGAGAAATTTAAAACTATATACATTGCTATAGATCCTGGGGAAAGACCTGGAATAGCTGTTGTCGCAGATAACCGGGTTATTGAAGTTCATCACTTAAAAACTCCGAAGGATGTTGATGTTATCTTGAGTTTATTAGAGAAATATCCAAAGGCCAAAATTAAAATAGGTCATGGGGCAAAAAGGTACAGGATTTTAATGCTTAAAAGCTTGGCAAATATTCTAGGAGACGATTTTCCAATTATTTTAGTAAATGAGAGGGGTACCACTCCAAAAGTTGGTGGGATTGAGGCATCACAAGTTCAGGATATTGTAGCTTCAATCAATATAGCTTTAAGGGATGGGAGAGAGGCTACTCTTGGAGAATTAATGCATGTGGGTGAACCTAGTAGGGGGGAGATCGAATATATAAAAACAAGGAGTAGAGAATTAAGTAATGGCATGATTACTATATCATCAAAGCTTGCGAGAGAAGTTGCAAAGGGTAATTTGACTTTAGAAGAAGCTATTGAAATCCACAAAAAGAAAAAAGGTGATAAAAAATGATATTTGGTAAGGAAGAGGTTAAAGAGGAAATAAAGTTACGAGTTGCTGAGGCCCTTAAGCGAGATGTTGGGAGAGGTGTGGTTAGGTTTGATAGGAGATATCAAAGGCAATTGGGAGTAGGGCCCGGTGATATAGTAGAATTAGAAGGAGAAAGGAAAACAGCTGCCATAGTGGAGAATGCTCATCCAGATGATAGGGGTCTTGACATAATACGAATGGATGGTTACATCAGAAGAAATGCTGGGGTTAGTATAGGGGACTACATTACTCTGAGAAAAGCTGAGGTTCAAGAGGCTAGAAAAGTTGTGTTGGCCCCAGCTCAGAGAGGGGTCTACCTTCAAATTCCAGGGGAACTTGTTAAAAGGAACCTCTTGGGGAGACCCGTTGTTAAAGGGGACTTGATAGTAGCTAGTGGAAGGGAAACGGAGATTTACACGGGTTCTCCATTTGATGAACTTTTCAGAGGATTCTTTGAGAGTTTGCCATTAGGATTTGGTGAGTTAAAGTTCATTGTAGTGAACACAGCTCCAAAGGGCATAGTTCAGATAACGTACAATACCGAGATAGAGGTGCTTCCACAGGCGGTAGAGGTTAAAGAAGAAAAAGTTCCTGAAGTTACTTATGAGGACATTGGTGGTCTTAAAGACGCTGTTCAAAAAATTAGAGAAATGGTAGAGCTTCCCTTAAAGCACCCAGAGCTCTTCGAGAGACTTGGAATTGAACCGCCGAAGGGTGTTCTACTTTATGGTCCTCCTGG
>NZ_JXCG01000011.1 GCF_001317345.1 Thermococcus sp. EP1
GATCCTCTTGGGGACAAACTCTACCTGTAATGGCCGGTAGGGTATTGCAGGCCCAGATGACTTCCAAGGCCTCTTTAACAGCTTTTTTTGGATTTTCTTTATTCTCACGAAGCTTTTTTATGAACCCAGGGATATCAATATGAACTGGACATCCTTGAATACATGGGGCGGGATTACATTGAAGACATCTTTGTGCCTCTTGAAGTGCCAGTTCAAACGTATAACCTAGGTTAACTTCCATGAAACCTTGAAGTCTTTCTTCCACTGGTCTCTCAGGAGTTGGAATACGTTCTTTAATAATCGCCATTATTGAACACCTCCTTGTGCAAGTTTAGCCAAATAATCTTCCATGGCTTTCTTTTCTAAATCTGTGTAAAAGCCAGACCTTGCAATAAGCTCTCCCCAATTAACCTCGTATGCATCAAAGCTGGGTCCATCGACACAAGCAAATTTAACCTCTCCTCCAATGGTAACTCTACACGCGCCACACATTCCAGTGCCATCCACCATTATTGGATGGAGATCAACTTCCATAGGAACGCCATATTCTTTAACAACGTCAAATATTGCTTTTTGACCACCTGCAGGTCCTACCATGAAGATTAAATCGGGTTTTTCTACTTCAATAAGTTCTTTCACTTTTGCTTGGCCCCTAGTTACTAATTCCTTAAAAATTTCAGGCATTCCCATTCCTTCTTTTAGAGGGAAGCTTTCAATTATATGTCTTGAAACAGCATTCTCAAGGTCTTCTCTGAGTAAGATCATGGGTTCTGGTACTATATGTAGGGTTATTACTTCATTTCCGAACTCTTGCCACGCCTTTGCTATGGGATACACTTCAACGATTCCGGTTATCATGCCTATTGCCAGTATTTTCCCAAATTTCTTCATAGGGGCAGGGTTTCCAAGAGGGCCAGCGATGTTAAGAATTTTGTCTCCTTCTTTGAGTTCCATGTTCATTCTAAGCGTTGTTTTTCCCCTACTAAATACTACCAATGTTATCCAACCTTCCTTTCGGTTCCATGCCACTGGAGTGAGGGGAACCCTCTCTCCATTTTCAAAAGCCCTAACAACTACAAATTGTCCAGGTTGAACTTTTTTTGCTATGTGAGGAGCGTGTATCTTGTACATAACATTTTTTGCAGCAATCTCTTTTTTCTCGAGTATCTCATACATAATGCACACCTCCGTACGTAAGTCCAAATTTGAGCATCTATCCTTGTTGAGAACAAATAGTGTTTATAAAATTATTGTAAACCAATGGTTATAGATATACACGAGGCCCTCACAAATCTTGGCCTTTAAAAAAGATGAGGAGAAATTGTGAGAATAGAGTTTAGATTATGAGAAAATTTCAAAATAAGCAATAAAACATCCAAAAAAGTTAAGCTTTCCTAACAAAGGTTATATAACCTGTGTGAGCTAGCATAGTGGTTCGTGGTCTTATACAGTCTGGTTTAACTTCTTGGTCTCTCACCAAGCATTCAATAGTACGGGGTTTTGTAAAATGCTTTTTATATTCTCTCAGTTTTTTATAGAGTCTATCTACTTGGTTTATGCACGGAGTATATGCAACGAGAAAGCCTCCTGGTTTCAGAGCTTTTACTGCATGTTCGACAACATTTTCAGGTTGAGGAAGATCCAGGATTATATGGTCAATTTCTTCTTCATCTATCCCGTCATATATATTTTTTAGCTTTATTTCCACTCTGTCAGAAAATCCGGCCCATTCTACGTTTCTCCATGCAAGGTTTGCAAAGTCTTCTCGTATTTCATAGCCTATTATTTTTCCTTGAGGCCCAATAATGTTGGCCAAGAAAAGGGTTAACGCCCCACTTCCAACCCCTGCCTCAATTATCATATCCCCAGGAGAGATTCCAGCAAATGCCACAATCTGAGCAGCATCTTTTGGATGAATTATCTGTGGGCCCCTTTTCATCTTATCAATGTAATCTACTATCCGTGGTTTCAGTACTCTAAATTGATACCCCTTGTGAGACTCTACAAATATTCCGAACTCTTTATCCACAAGTTTCTCCAAGTTTATTATACCAAGATCTGTATGAAACTCCCCTTCTTTTACGGTTATTAGATATCGTTTTCCCCTAGGATCAAGTAATACAACCTTATCACCGAGTTTGATCATTTCTACCACCAAGTTAGTCTTCGACTTTTATTCTGTATGTTCCTTTCTCTTTTTCAATTTTTAACTGCCAACTGGCAAGTTCTCTCAAAACTGCTAGTTGTTTCTCATCTAAAATGTCACTATTCACAAAATAAATTGAACTCCAATCTTCAAATGGTAGAGTGCTTCTCGTAAACAAAATTGCCCTTAATGCTTTTTCGCCTCCAAAGTAAAGATATTGAGAGATACCCACGGTTATAGAGTATTCCACTTTAGCAGAAACTGAAAAGAGATTCATTAATGCATTGTAATAGCTCCTCATAAATTCCGAGACGTCATAAGTTATGGGGATTTCTTCTACTATGGAAGCATAACTAGTCCTTCCAGGCCCTATTCGTATTGCTCGGATCTTTTTTGTGGCCTCTATCGCTTTTTTATATTCTTCTGGGGAAGCCTTTCGCAAGTAATCTCTAAAGAGGAGATCACCAATTCCAAAAAAGTCATCTATTAATACTTCTTCCTGTGGGATCTCCGGTATAAGTCCCCCCCAGAGCAATTTTGCAAGTGAATATGAAGATGGATACTCCACAATAACAAAGTCCCCTAAACTCACATTTTTTTTCAAGAACTCAAGGATTGGGCTTACCTCCATGTTCTCACCAAAGAATTTTTAATCTAATGGCTTTTAAACTTTTTAGGTGTTCAAGATGAAGAGATTTGTAATATGGACAAATGAGATAGATGCAAGGATACCACGGAAATATGGAAGAGAAGTGCCGAAGAACCTTGCAGTAAACAAACCTACTCTACTCGAGATTGTCGATGCAGCTAAAACCATCGGACTCAATGTGATAGAAATCGATGATAAAGCTTTAAATCCACGACTCTCAGCACTAGACGACACTCTCAAAGTCAAAGGAAGGATTATAGTAGAAAGCAAGCATGGTAAGTCAAAGACACTAAAACTAATAACTCAAAAGGTTAGAGAATTTAGAAAACAGCACAGAAAAAAATAAGGGTAATCACTCTGTTTCTACTACTATGGCAGTTGTAGTGTCAATTACTCCATCTATATTGTGGATATCGTGGAGTATTTTTCTGGTAAGTTCTCCCAAATCTGAGGCCTCAAGTTCAACTATTGCGTCATATGGGCCAGTTACAGCGTCAGCCTTTACAACTCCTGATATGGCTTTGATTTCTTCTATTACCCTCTCTACTTTTCCAATTTCAATTGTTAACAAAACGTATGCCCTAACCATTCACATCACCAAATTTTGTTGTCAAGTTTTCTTAAAGATGTTCTATAATTTAAGGTTTTCGCATTTATTCTTTTACATGCCTTAATCTAAAATTATTCGTTATCTAATGTAAAAATGTTGCTCAATATAAAGAACAAACAGGCTAATACTCGTTACTTTTGGAATCAGCATGTTTTCTAACGTCGAAAAGTTTATTAAACTCCTTTGATTAAGACATTAATGCTCTACTCTGTGGAGGTGTGCCAATGAAGAAGCAATTGGCGACACTATTAGTGGTAAGCGTTTTAGTTTTTGCAGTAGTTGCAAGCGGCTGTATTGGTGGTGAAACCACTACACAAACAACTTCAACCCCCACTGAGACTTCTACTGAGACCCAACCAACTGGCCCCACTTACGAAGTAATTGAAACGGATAAGAGCGTTATATTAGTTGGTCCTGAAGGAGCTCAAGTGCCTACTTCTCTTCCCAGCGGAAAGAAAATTATAAAAGTCACATATGTTGTTGATGAAGCCAACACTCCAGCAGTCCAACAATTAATGGAAGAAGGCCAAGGATTTGGTGCTATTAACCCAGCATTCTTTAGAGACACTACTGTAGATGCACTTGTAATCGCTGCAAGGAGAGAAACCAACCCAGAGATAAGAACTGAGCTCTTTAAAGCTCTTTACATCCTTGGAAACAAGTATGTACCTGAAATCATTCTCGGACAAAACAGACAACTTCGTGTTTATTGGGAATGGGTTAAGGGCAGATATTACCACCCAACATTCCCAGAGAGATATGATTTAATCTCGGAAGATCCTAATGCACCAAGTGTCCCCATTGGAATTGGAGACTACAAGAACGACGCTCAAACTTACGTTATAGGCACAATCGGATGGCCAGAGAGCTTTGATCCAGCTTGGACATATGAGACTTTTGGATGGGAAATTTGGCATGAAGTCGGTGACACTTTGGTTACCTATTGGAAAGAAGAAACTGAAAAAGTAACTCCAGATTTAGCTGTCGCATGGGCCCACAATGAAGATGGCACTGAATGGTACTTTGTTATTAGAGGAGGAGTTGTTGCCTACGATCCATGGAATGATAAGACATATCCCATTGATGCGGTTGATGTTGCCTTCACATTCTGGCGTGTCCAGAGATTAGGACACAGTGTTTCATGGATGGTCTCCAGCTTTATGGACGTTAGCAAATCCCAAGCTCTAACCGAAAAAGAGTTCGAGGACGTTTTCAAGGACAAGAAACTTATTGCTGAGTACAATGGAAAGACTGTAGAAGTTAAGTCTCTCCAAGACTTGTTGAATGTTTTCGGATACAATGGAGAGACTGCTGGTGTCTTTAAGCTTGTCTTGCCAGCTCCATACGCCGCAGTTCTTGGTATACTAGCAGATCCATTCCTTTCAGTAGTCCCAATGGAGTACCTTCTTGGTGACAAATATGAAGAGGCACTAAGCGCTTCAAACAATGGAAAGACCCCAGACGCTTGGGAGGCTTACATAGAAGAAGGTGAACAAGACCCAACCCACCAACTCATGCACAAGCAACCTGTTGGAACCGGGCCATTCTATGTAAAAGAATACAAAGAAAATGCTTACATAGTTCTCGAGCGCAACCCATATTACTGGGACAAGAGCATAAAACCAGGACATGAGAGAGTAATTTATGTTATAAACAATGATGCTGTTTCAAGAATCCAACTCTTCCAAACCGGAACAGTTGATGCTGTTGCAACACCACCAGAGAGAGTTAATGACGTTAAAGGTCTTGAATTCCAAGGATTCAAGTCAGTAGTCCAAACAGATATTCTACAACCAATATTAACATTCATAGTCTTCAACACCCAAAAAGAGCCATTTAACAATCCAAAAGTTAGAGAAGCTCTAGCCTATGCAATACCATATGATCAGATATCCGAAGTAGTCTACTCCGGATTGCTTGAGAGAAACTGGGGACCAATTCCAAAACCATGGCCTGGATTCACTGAGTATGGAATCACCAAATACACTTATGATATAAACAAAGCCCAACAACTCCTTCAAGAAGCCGGAATTAACCCAAGCGACTACAAGATTGAACTCATTTACAACGCTGGAAACAGTGCTCGTGAGAAGATCATGACATTACTACAAAACATTTGGAGCCAACTTGGATTCCAAGTCACAGTAGGAAGCTATGAGTGGCCAGTATACTTAAGCAAGACATCCAAAGGAGATTACGATGTCTATGTTGTCGGATGGGTACCAGATTACCTTGACTCAGATAACTGGGTTGGACCATTCCTATATGGTGCAACCGAATTCAGTAAGATTGAGATTTCAGTTGAATCGTGACTTTCTCCTTTTTTTAATTTATTCCATAGATAAAAACAAAAGGAGGGAGAAAAATGGCTGAACTCAAGAAATTCTTGATAAGAAGAGTTCTCACATTTATTCCTACAATAATTGGTGTCACTTTAATAGTCTTTTTAATAGCCTATGTAATTCCTGCCGACCCTGCTAAAGCATGGGCCGGTGGTGAAAAGGCCTCTCCGGAAGCTGTTGAAAGAATTAAAGAAAGATACCACCTAAACGATCCTTGGTACGAGCAGTATATATTCCTAGTAAAGGGTATAGCTACAAATACCTTGATAGATCCAAGAACTTCAAATCCTGTACTTGATGATATAAGGGATAGATTTCCGGTAACTTTTCAGTTGGCTATAATAGCTTTTATATTTACGCTCATTATTGGAATTCCGTTAGGATTAATCTCTGCTCTTAAGAGAAATAGTATTGTAGATACAATAGTTAGAATCTTTGCCCTAATTGGTGTTTCAACTCCTGTTTTCTGGCTGGGATATCTCCTGATTTTTGTGTTCTTTGTGAAATTTAGAATAACAAACTTGGCTGGAGTCCCTCCAACCCCGGCCACCCAGATAACACATGTTCCTATAATAGATGCTCTCTTAACGGGAGATTTTGTGTTGTTTAAACAACACTTAGCTAGATTCTGGCTCCCAGGATTTGTTCTTGGATTTATGGGAACTGGAGTATTAGCAAGATTTGTTAGAAACTCCTTCCTAGAGGCGATAAGTGGGGATTACATTGGGTTCCTAAAAGCAAAAGGTGTTCCAAAACTTAGAATCTACAGACATGCTTTGAAAAACGCTTTAGTTCCCATAGTCACAGTCCTTGGTCTGCAGTTTGGAGGTCTACTTGGAGGAACACCAATAACAGAAACTGTTTTTGCTCTTCCGGGTATGGGAAGCTACGCAATACAATCAATCCAGAACTTAGATTTTCCTGTCATTGTTGCAATAACCTTCATTTATGCCTTGATATACGTCACCGCTAATTTAGTTGTAGACATTCTCTATGCAGTAATAGATCCAAGAGTTAGGTATTAAGAGGTGAGAAAAATGCAGGACGAATATAAAAAGAACATATTTGACAAGATTGCTGATAAACTAGTTTATGGCCTTGGTTCGTTCATAAGCATATTCAAAAAAGACTGGAAAAAGAAAAACAAATCAAAAATGGAAGAATGGAGGTTAATGCTTTATGCTCTTAACAGATCCCCACCTGCTTTAATAGGGGTTTTCTTGGTTGTAATATTCATTCTTTTAGGTATTTTTGGACCGAGACTTGCAACATGGAGATATAATTACTTCCCCTCATTATATACCATGAATTTCACTCAAGTAATCCTTGCTCCACCAGGAAGTGAGGCTCATTTAGAATTTGCAGATACAACAATAACCTATCCACTAGGTGCTGACCACTTTGGAAGAGACTTACTAAGCCTAATTTTAAGTGGAGCAAGAACATCTTTCGTTGTCTCAATAATAGTCATCTCTCTTGGAGTGCCTATTGGTATAATCTTGGGCCTCTTGGCAGGATACAAAGGAGGCAAAGTTGACGAGCTCTTAATGCGTATAACTGACATGTTTTTAGCATTTCCAGCTCTAATCCTGGCAATTGCACTATCTGCAGTACTCCCTGATAGAATTCAAGGCTTTATCGAAAGTCATGCATTCCTTCAAAAGTTTGTCTTGTGGTTATTTGCATTGGATGTAAGAGAAGCCGGAAATTTGGGAAGATTACTTTCAGTAATTCTAGCAATGATAATAGTCTGGTGGCCAGTTTATGCTAGAATTACAAGAGGATCAACGCTAACAGAAAAAGAAAAACTGTACATAGAAGCTGCTAGAGCTATTGGTCTCAGTTCATGGACTATAATGTTTAAGCACATCTTACCAAACATAGTGGGTCCAATATTAGTGTACATAACCTTAGATTTTGGTAGCGTGGTTCTGATGGAAGCAGGATTAAGCTTCTTAGGGTTGGGAGCAACACCCCCAATTGCAGATTGGGGAAGAATAGTATATGATGGTGCCCAGTATTTCCCAAAGGCCTGGTGGTTAGTCTTCTACCCCGGTCTAATAGTCATGTTTGTAGCACTCGGATGGAACTTGCTTGGAGATGGACTTAGAGACATCTTAGATCCAAAAACAAGAAGGAGCATAGAGTTCAAGGTTAAAAGGAGCAAAAAGGAGGGAGAGGAAAATGCCTGAGCCCATACTCCAAGTTAGAGACCTAACCGTTCACTTTTATACATATGCAGGAATAGTAAAAGCCATTGAAAAAGTCTCCTTCGATGTTTACAAAGGTGAAACTTTTGCCTTAGTAGGAGAAACAGGATGTGGAAAAAGCGTAACTTCAAGAGCTTTAACCCAACTTATAGAAAGTCCTGGAAGAATAGTAGGTGGTAAGGTAATCTATTATTCGGAGAAAGGTCCCGTTGATTTGTTGCAATTAAGCGAAGAAGAAATTAGGGAGATCAGAGGAAACGAGATAGCGTACATATTTCAGGATCCTCACGCCTCTCTTGATCCATTATACACTGTGGGCTACCAAATAGCAGAGGGTATGGAGGTTCATGGAAGAATAAAAAATATAAAAGAAGGTGTCAAAAAGGCTGTTGATATATTAAGATCTGTTCTAATCCCTGATCCAGAGAAGAGAGTTCACAACTACCCCCATGAACTCAGTGGTGGTATGAAACAGAGAGTTGTTATCGGAACCGGAATTGCGAATAATCCAAAGGTACTCATAGCTGACGAACCTACAACTGCACTCGATGTAACGGTTCAGGCCCAAATTTTGGATTTGATAAATGAGCTTAAAGCAAAATACCGTGCAACTGTTATCTTAATTACCCATAATCTAGGTGTCGTTGCAGAAACTGCTGATAGAGTAGCAGTCATGTATGCAGGAAAAATTGTGGAAATAGGAAGTGTGAAACAGATATTTAAGAATCCGCTGCATCCATATACAAAAGGTCTTCTAAATGCTGTTCCAAATCCAATGACAAAAATTGAGCGCTTAGAAGCTATTCCTGGAACAGTGCCAAACTTAATAACTCCTCCTGGTGGATGTAGATTCCATCCAAGATGTCCATATGCCACGGAGGTTTGTAAACAGAAAATACCTGAATTAGTGGAAATAGAAGATGGGCACTTTGTTGCATGCCATCTTTACTGAGGTGATATCATGGAGAAAGTACTCGAAGTTAAACATTTGAAGAAATACTTCCCAGTTAAGGGATTATTCTTCACAAAGGGCTATGTAAAGGCAGTGGATGATATAAGTTTCGAAATTTACAAGGGCGAAACCTTTGGGCTAGTGGGAGAAAGTGGGTGTGGAAAAACAACAACCGGAAGGACAATATTGAGGCTCATAGAGCCTACTAGTGGAGAAATAATATTCAAAGGAAAAAACGTTACAGAACTTAAAGGCGAAGAGCTCAAACAGTTCCGTAAGGACGCCCAGATAATGTTTCAAGACCCATACTCCTCCCTTAATCCAAGACAAACTGTTTTTGAAATTATAATGGAACCTGTAAGATTTCATGGAATTCATGTAGATGATCCAGAGGAATTTGTAGTTAAGCTTTTAGAAAGTGTTGGATTGAACGAAATGCACTTGTATCGTTATCCTCATGAATTTAGTGGAGGTCAGAGACAGAGAATAGCACTAGCCCGACTATTAGCATTAAAGCCAGAATTTATCGTGTTAGACGAACCCACCTCAGCACTTGATGTTTCAGTACAAGCAAACATCCTAAACATGCTAAAGGACCTTCAATACGACTTTGGATTTACATATCTCTTTATTTCCCATGACCTTGGAGTTGTTAAGTACATGAGTCACAGAATGGGCGTGATGTACCTAGGAAAACTCGTAGAAGTTGGCCCTGCAGAAAGAATCTTCGAGAATCCATTACATCCGTATACCCAATTCTTGCTCTCAGCAATACCAGTTCCCGATCCAGAGCTCGCTGAAGAATTAAAGGCCAAAAGACAGAAGATTAGTGGAGAACCCCCAAGTCCAATAAATCCGCCGAGTGGATGTAGATTCCATCCAAGATGTCCCTACGCAAAAAGTATATGTAAAACAGACGAGCCACCATTAGTAGAAGTAGAGAAAGACCACTATGTGGCCTGTTGGTTGTATTCAAAAGCGTGAATGGATCCTGCAAACCCATTGTCTCTCTCCACAAGTTCCGTATAAATTAGGTCTTTTTTTCCTTTTTCATTATATATACCCTCTTTTCTGATTTCAATTGTGTAGTATCTCCATTCCACAGCTTTTATTTTCACGCTCTCAAGTTCCTGTGGGTTTTTAATTCCAAGAACTTTTTGAAGAAGTGCCAGTGCCAAAAGACTTTCCCGATTTTCCCTTGCCAATTCTTCGTCTTTCTCTTTATGTCTCTTAAACCCGCTTGGAATTCCAAATAGTCGGAAAAGATTCCACTTGCGAATATGGCGAAGTCTTTCGTCTAGTTTCTTGCCTGAGCGGTGATATATCTCTTTAAAGACATCCTTGATAAAATACTCCACATTTTCTTCATCAATTAAGTTTGGGAGCGGAGTACGTGAGTCTTTACGTAGGCTTCTGTCAAATTTCTTAATAAGGACACTGACATGTTCGATCTTTTCGACTTTCTTTGAGAAATAGGCATCTATCATAAAGAGCTCCCCATTAATATCAATCACCAGGTATGGGATCTCGATTTTCATGGAAGTCACTACATCAAAAAGCTATATAAACGCTTTTCTCATAGGCATGATGATGGTTATGGAGGTTAGTGAACTTAAATCACTTGGAGTAGACGAAAGGATAATAAGGCTAATTCAGGAGCGAGGCATAGAAAGGCTTTATCCTCCTCAAGCGGATGCCTTAAGAACTGGAGTACTTAAGGGGAAGAATTTAGTTTTAGCGATTCCAACTGCCTCTGGAAAAACCCTCGTTGCAGAAATTGTCATGGTCAACAAAATCCTTCATGAAAAGAGTAAGGCTATCTATCTTGTTCCTTTAAAGGCCCTCGCTGAAGAAAAATACAAAGAATTTAAATTCTGGGAAAAACTGGGGATCAAAATTACTATGACTACTGGAGACTACGACAGTACCGAGAGTTGGCTTGGAAAATATGATATTATTATAGCCACTTCTGAGAAATTTGACTCACTTCTAAGGCATAAATCTCCATGGATAAAGGACATTAGACTCGTAGTAGCCGATGAGATTCATCTTCTTGGTTCTTATGATAGAGGAGCAACTCTTGAAATGATTCTCTCTCATCTAATGGATAAAGCTCAAATACTTGGTTTAAGCGCTACAGTGGGAAATGCAGAAGAACTCGCTGAGTGGTTAAATGCAGAATTAGTTGTGAGTGAGTGGAGACCAGTTACTCTAAAAAGAGGTGTTTTTTATCATGGTCAGCTTTTCTGGGAAGACGGAAGCATAGAGAAGTTTCCAAGTCAATGGGACTCTCTCGTTCTTGATGCTGTAAAGAAAGGCAAGCAAGCATTAATTTTTGTTAACACCAGAAGAAGTGCTGAAAGAGAGGCCCTCCTTTTGAGTGGAAAGATATCAAGATTTTTGACAAAACCAGAAGAAAGAAGGCTAAAGCAATTGACAAATGAACTTGAAAATACTCCAACGAATGAGAAACTTAAAGAATCCTTGGCAAAGGGCGTTGCATTCCACCATGCAGGTTTGGGAAGGGCAGAACGTTCAATTATAGAGGACATGTTTAGAGAAGGAGTTATTAAAGTAATAACAGCAACTCCAACATTAAGTGCTGGACTTAACCTTCCTGCTTTTCGTGTTATTATCCGGGATACCAAACGTTATTCAAATTTTGGGTGGACTGATATCCCCGTTCTTGAGATCCAGCAAATGATGGGAAGGGCAGGGAGACCAAAATATGACAGAGAAGGCCAGGCAATTATAGTGGCAAAAACAGAAAAACCAGAGAACATCATGAAAAGATACATTATGGGCAAGCCAGAAAAACTCTTCTCAATGCTTTCAAATGAAGCATCTTTTAGAAGCCAAATTCTAGCGCTGATAACCAATTTTGGAGTTGGAAACTTTAAAGAACTAATTAATTTTCTCGAAAGAACTTTCTATTACCATCAGCGAAAGAACCTAGAAGCGCTTGAAGGTAAGGCAAAAAGTATAGTATACTTCCTTCTTGAAAATGAGTTCATAGATATTGACTTAAATGATCACTTCATGCCACTTCCATTTGGCATTAGGACTTCTCAGCTGTATCTTGATCCATTGACGGCCAAGAAATTCAAAGATGCGTTTGAAATGCTTGAGAAAAAGCCAAATCCATTGGGAGTTTTCCAACTTTTAGCTTCAACTCCTGACATGACGTCTTTGAGAGTAAGGCGAAAAGAACAAGAAGACATCTTGGATTATGCCTACGAAATGGAAGAGTACCTATACCAAAGTATCCCTTACTGGGAGGATTACAAATTTGAAAAATTTTTGGGAGAGGTAAAAACTGCAAAACTCCTCCTCGACTGGATTAATGAAGTAAACGAAGCGAAAATTCTTGAAACTTATGAAATAGACACGGGTGATCTTTATAGACTCTTGGAACTTGTTGACTGGTTAATGTATTCTTTGGTAGAACTGTATAAGCTTTTCAATCCCAGGCCCGAAGTTATTGAATTTTTGAAAAAGCTTCACATACGAGTTAAACATGGAGTTAGGGAAGAGCTTCTTGAGCTTATTACCCTACCGATGGTGGGAAGAAAGAGAGCCAGGGCTCTCTACAATGCTGGCTTCAAAGGAATAGAAGATATTGTAAAAGCAAAACCAAGTGAACTTCTCAGAGTAGAGGGCATTGGTGTCGGAGTTTTAGAGAAGATTTATCAACACTTTGGGGTTGAATTACCAAAGATTCGAGAGAAGAAAAAGGCCAAGAAAGGGACTCTAGATGCATTTTTCAAATGAGCAACTTTTTTAAGGCTTTCCACATTAGATGGGTGTGGGCAATGATAATCTGTGTAGTAGGAATGCCAGGATCCGGAAAAGGCCAAATAGTAAGAATTTTTGGAAAATATGGTGTGCCTCACGTTTCTATGGGAGATATTGTAAGAGAGGAAGCTGATAAAAGAGGGATGCCAAGAACACCAGAAGGCATGAATAGTGTGAGCATACAGTTAAGGCAAGAACTCGGAGACAATGCAGTAGCAAAACTCACAGTACCCCGAGTAAAAGAGCTTTTGAAAACTAATAAGGCCGTTATAATTGATGGAGTACGCTCTTTAGATGAAATCCAAACGTTTAAAGATGCATTTCCTGAAGAGAAAATTGTCATAATAGCTGTCCACTCTTCTCCAAAACGGAGATTTGAACGACTTAACAGAAGAGGACGAAGCGATGATCCGAGAACGTGGAGTGAATTTGAGGCAAGGGATTGGAAAGAACTCAAATTTGGTATTGGAAGTGTTATCGCTCTAGCGGATTATCTAATTGTCAATGAAAACCATATAACGGACTTTCGTAGGGAAATAGAAAGGCTTGCAGAGAATCTTGGGATAAAAAAGAGATCCTCATCTTCTAAGCCACGCTTCTAGGCCAGTTTGTTTTGATCTTTGATATTTTAGGTCCTCTTTTTTATAGCCAAACGCTTCAAGTATTCTTAAAACTGCCGGAAGGACTTGGTTCTCTATATAATAGTCAGGATCATATTTGTGCTTTCTTGGGTCGTATTCTGTAAGCAAGACTACTCTATCGCTTATCTTTCCTCCTCCCTTAAGAACGATGTAACTTATTATCGTACCGGGTTTCACTTTTATGCCCTTCGCTGCGAGCCTTTTTGCTATTGCCACATGCGGACCAATTGCCTTATAGTCTTTTAATTCTCTTGTAATCTGTTCGTGAATGACAAGCTTCTCAAGAGGCACTTTATATTTAGCTATTCTCTCTACAACGCTTTTTACTATTTCCACAGCTTTTTCTACACTTCCCTCCCTGAGTATCGCTTCTAATACTTTGGCTTGAGTTTCCTTGGCTATTTCACTCCAATCTCTTCTCACAACTTCAAGACCCCTTGTAGTTATTCTGCCATCTTCATCAATAACTGCATAGCGTTTCTTTGTCACAAAGAATCCCCTCAAATAGAAACCCTCGTACTCGAGTTCAAGTAAACCAGGAAGCTTTGAATTTATATAATCCAAAAATTCTTTAGCCTTCTTTTTAATGGTTTCGGGCGTTTCACCTGGTAATGTGGCATAAAATCCATCCGTATCAGCATATAGGACTTTAAAGCCAAATTTCTCCTCTATTTCTCTTATGCTCATCTCTATGTAGTGTCTCCCCCAGGCCGTAACACTCTCTGCGCACTCTTTTGAATACCACCTTGCCTTTGGATACCCTTGATAGCCATAATAACTATTTGCCAGGATTTTCAAAGCTCTCTGCCGATAGTCAAGCATTTTTCTCTCAACTGGATCAGTTGTGGATTTCATCCTCTTTTTAACCTCTTGTCTTGTTTCTATTAGGTTCTCCAATATTGACGGAATAAATCCAGGGAAGTCTTTGCAGAATCTATATCCTACTATTGGGGCAACTTCATAATCTTGGCATCCTTCTCTCTCTAATGTATCAGGAGAAACGTTGTGAGTTACTATTATTGATGGGTACAAGCTTCTAAAGTCTAAATAAACGATATTTCCCCATAAACCCCTCTCAGGTTCCTTAACGTATCCCCCAAGGTACGTGCTTCTTAAACGTCTTTTGTATTCTTCATCACTTGGTTTATTTGGAGCTAATTCATTTCTTTCATAAGCCACTCTTAGCATATACCATTCTACAAGATTTCCAGTACTCGATCTTGAGACATCCCAAACACTTTGACCAATAACCTTTGCCAACTCCGCTTCCATGGGGAAAAATTCCCGTCCCAGCTCATAAGTTGCTTTTGCATCTTCCATTGAGTATTGGGCAAGCTTTTTCATGCCTTCTTCTGTTTCCCATATAGCTGCTATTTCCTCTGCTCCAAGTTTAGTTTTCTGTTTTCCTAGCACCGTTTCATATACGGCTTCAAGGGTATAAGTGGGGAGATTTATTGTCCTTCTTACAACTGGGAAAAGGTCAAAATGTATCCTACCTTTGATTTCTACTGCAAAACTATCTCCCATTCGCTGGATTTTAGGTTCAGGATGCTCTTTGTCTCTACCCAAAAGCAGGCGAACTCCAAGTTTTTCTGCCCTCTTTATGATATATGGTAGGTCAAAATTATCCCCATTATAAGTTATAATTACATCTGGATCTTTTTCTTTAATTATTTGTACAAAACGCTTTATCATTTCTCTTTCATTAGAAACTACGTGAACATAAGGTAGATTAATTCTTTTCCAAGTAATGACTCCTGCTTCCTCGTCGTCTGCATAGCTGATCATAATTATTTCTCCTTTGCCAAATTCATCCCCCTCATGGTAAAAAGTTTCTATGTCAAAGGCCAGGAGTTTGAGATCTTCCTCTCCTTCCATTGGGATTAAACCTTTGTCTATCAAATATCGCTTTGCAAATGGTATATCATACTCATAGATATCCACAACAGCCGGGTGACTGCGTATCTTGCCTCTCATAGCTGGAACATCTTGCGGGTGTTCAAATATAAGTTTCCAGACTTCTACAGGCCTTCTTAAAAACTTTTTCTTAACTTTTATTGCATCCACTATTCTCACAGTTTTTCCATGTCTCTCCCCTTTTATCTGCATGATCTCTTCAATTGCAGAATCATCACGGAGAAGAGCGTAAATATAAGGCCGAAAGTGAGGATCTAGTTCTATCTTAAACTCTCCATTTTCTTTTTTAAAAAGCCTAACTATTGGCTTACCATCTTTTGTTATGTAATCGGCACCGAGTATCATAAAACCACCAATATAAACTTGAACTCAAATTAAATAAAAGTTCCGCCAAATTTTTAAACCTGTTATCAAATCCAAGACCATGGAATTGTTTTACAAAATAACCCTTCATGAGTTAATTGCCGACATACTTACCATTGTAGATGAACGTGAGTACTCCTCTAAAAATGCATTAGAGAGAGTATTTAAAAGGGTTAGTGGGAAAGATAAAGAAAGAGTGAGAGGATTAGCACATGCATATGTTTTTGAAATCGAGAAATGGAAAAAGAAAATCGATTTTATTGGAAATTCTGTTCTCAAAGGCACCAAAATCGAAGAGCTTGAGCCGTATCTCGCCAATCTCCTCCGAATTGGAATATTTGAAATGAAGTTCAAGAAAATAAACCCTGCCATAGCAACAGACTCTGTAGTAAGAGTTGTAAAGGAAAGATATGACCTAAATAGAGCAAAATTCATTAATGCGATTTTAAGGGAGATTGAGGGATTTAATGTTGAGAATGCACTTAAGAGTCTTAAAGAGAGAGACAAGACAGAATATCTCAGTGTTAAATTCTCTCACCCTCGCTGGTACGTCGAATATGTAATAGATCTTCTCGGATACGAAAATGCCATAAGGCTCTTATTAAGCAATAATAAAGCCCAAAGGTATTATATCCGAGTGAACCCGTTGAAGACTGATGTGGACTCTCTTAGTGAATACTTAGAGGAACATGGCGTCCGAGTAGCACGAACTCCAGTTAGTGATGTATTAAAAGTTCTGGATTACACGACTCCAATAACACGTCTTGAATGGTATAAAAAGGGTTATTTTGTAATACAGGACTTAGCAAGTGCATATGTAGCTCATGTCCTTACTCCAGAAAAAGGGGAAAAAATTCTCGATCTAGCAGCAGCTCCTGGGAGTAAAACATTTCATGTTGCACACTTAATGGAGAATACAGGAGAAATAATTGCTGTAGATTATTCTCTTGAGAGACTTAGAAAGATGGAAGCAAAAATGAAAATTCTAGGTGTAAAAAATGTCAAACTCGTGCATGCTGATGGCATGAGGTTCAAAGATATGAGAAAATTCGATAAAATAATTCTTGATGCACCATGTTCTTCTTCTGGAACCTACAGGCAGTTTCCAGAAGTAAAATGGCGTTTTAATGAGGAAAAGATAAAGAAAGTAATCCAGGTGCAAAAGGCCATGATTAGAAATGCATTTAAAAATCTGAAAAAAGAAGGAGAAATGACATATTCTACCTGTTCAATAAGAATAGACGAAAATGAAGAGAACATAAAGTATGCAATAGAAAAAGTAGGGTTTAACCTAGTTGCTTATCCATTCAACTGGGGAGAAAAGGGATTTACTGAAATCGGAGAGATGGTTTTCAGAAGCTTTACCCATTTACACGATTGCAACAGCTTTTTCATTGCAAAATTAAAAAAAGAGTAGATGTCACTCCAAAGCATCTTCTAGGATATCTACAGCATCGCTAATGGCAAAATATGCTTGTCTCAACGATATAAAGACTCTAAAACTATTTAGATTGGTCGTTATTGGCCCATATTCGCCTGCTTTTTCATAAAACTCTTCAGCCAGGGTTTTATAGTGTAGTGCCTCCTCTAACGTTTCGTTGCTCAGTTCAGCCGCTTCTGGGCTGTTATAGAGTTCGTTAAATCTTGCGAGCTCTCTATGATACCTCGTATTGTAGATATAGTTCAAAAGGAAGTAATGTGATGGTCCTATCCTGCCTGGTGAAACTGGAACTGGTATAGGTTTGTAGCCTAAATTAGTTTTTATCATCCATTTTAAAAGGTCTATCCAGGCCCCTCCTTTGTACTTCACACTGTATTCTATTGTGAGACCAGTAACCATAACCTGGCCCTTACCAAATGGATAACTTATTGTGCTTGGCCTGTTATAGTTAGGTGTTGCTCCATTTCCTTGAACTGTTATAACATCCACAGTACCCGGTAGATTTGTTAGGTATCCGTGACTTGCATATGTACTATAGAGCCAAGTTCCATTTTTCACCAAATAATCATAGTTCGAATAACTTGGAAGTATTCCAACGCCTCCAGGTAGAGGAGTAGTCCAAACACCACCATGCCATCCCCAGTTGGCAGCATGAATTTCGAGCGCTCCACCAGCTCTTGCAAAGTCTTCCAGTTTTGACATTTGTGGGCCTAGATCGTTATAAAACGTCTGATCCTGATCGCTTGCTATTAGGATCATGTCATATGTATTTATTAAGTCAGAGAGACTTAGAGAGTTTAACTGTGAAGCTGTCATAACGTCATAGGAAATCCCCATTTGAGTTAGTACCATTTCGTTTGCATTAGAATTCCATGCATTTACATTTTTCAATATCAAAACCTTTTTTCCACTAAAACTCTGGGCTGCAGAAAAACTAAAACTACTCAGAATAAATATGAAAACAACCAAGAGTCCCAATATTTTCTTCATGTAAAAGCCTCCTCACGTCTATTTATATGTCAATTTGGACAAAATAGTATATATGTAATTGGCCATTACCACTATGTTTTAAGTAAGAAAACGAATGAAAAGAAGAATGGAAGGTTTAACAGAGGGGTTTTCTCCTAACTGGACCGTTTGGATATTCTTCTTCAAAAATTTCAGCTGTAAAACGGTAAACCTCAGTACTTTCGTCCATCCAACAATCAGGGGGAAGACCTGCTTTCCAACATGTTTCACTTAAAAATTCTTCTTCATCCCAATTCCACTCAATGGGGACTTGGGGTAAGAGGAGCCCACTATAAATCCCCTTTTTAACTATTAGTCCATCTCTCCCAACTTTTATCTTATTGGGCCTCTCATGGGGAGGGCCTTCCACAAGTTCGGGAGGGGTTAGAACACTGACCTCAATCGTAATCTTGTCCAGCTCTTCAGCACTAACTGGAGGAAAACGTGGATCATCCACAGCAGCATAGATTGCCGCTTTTATTGTGGCTGTAACTAATGGGTAAATCGGATAAGGAAATCCTATACATCCCCTTAGTGCTTGTTGAGGAGGCATGTTATATCGGTTTAATGTAACGAATACTCCCATTTTCTTCCAAAGATCTGATGGAGTGTCTTGAGGAGGCCCAAGCTCTTTACCACTCTTTAAATATTCTTCTATTGCCTTCCTAGCTAGTTTTATTAAGAATAATCCCCACTCGTCTTTTATCTTATACATAAATCTCACCAAGAATAGTTTCATCTAACAACAAATAAGGTTTTTCCACCGTTAAGCTTAAAAAATTGTCGAGCATAATTTAGCCAGGTGTCGAATATGAGTATTATAATCGAGTTTGTAATTATTCCACTTGGTGAAAAAAGTCTGAGTAAGTATGTAGCTCAAGTAGTAAAGCTTTTAGAGGAGAAAAAAGTAAAATATCAATTGACCCCTATGGGAACAATCATTGAAGTATCCTCCCTGAGAGACGGATTGAAGATAATAGAAGAGGCTCATGAAATGATGTTTAAACTCGGGACTGACCGAGTCGCTACTACAATCAGAATTGACGATAGGAGGGACAAAGAAAGAGTGATGGAGGATAAAGTTAAATCAGTTTTTGAAAAACTCCGGGGGGAACAAAAATTAGAGTATTGATACTTGCCATTGATAGAGATAATGACTTTGGTGAAAAAGCTGGGGTTAAAGGGCCTGTTATTGGGAAAGAGGCATGTATAGATGCTGCTTTAAAACTAAGTCTTGCAGATCCTGAAGACAGCGATGCCAATGTTCTTTACGCAGCGATCAAATTGTATGAAGAACTTAAAGAACGTGGCGAATTTGATGACGTTGAAATTGCTCTTATAACTGGACATTCAGAGGTCGGTATTAAGAGTGATATTGAACTAAACAGGCAATTGGCAGAGGTCCTGGAGATATTCCCTGCACATGGAGTAATTCCTGTCACAGATGGGGCTGAGGATGAGCAGATTTTCCCATTGATAACTTCTAGGCTCCCTATCATAAGTACTCGGAGAGTTGTCGTTAAACAGAGTGAGAGTATTGAAACCACTTATTACATCCTTTATCGTTACTTGAAAGAAATTTTTAGCGATCCCGAGGCTGCAAAAATATTTTTTGGATTGCCAGGAATGATACTTCTTATTTATGGCATCGCACGGTTATTATCTATTAAATATCAAGAAAGTGTTACTATAATCTCCTCAACCGTTACAGGTATTATTCTATTCCTTATAGGCGGTTATTTCTTCGCAAGAGCCTTTAGATTAAAAGAGAGCGTGGGGCACTTGCTCACTAAAGGGTTTATACAATTCGTCTCTGCAATAGCTGCAGTATTTGTACTATTTGCAGGTGCTGTAAGTGCTTACTTAAACCTAGAAAGCATAGCCCTTCAACTTACAGGTAGATATCCTGGAACAGAGCTGTTAGGGATAGTTATATTTCTAAACGCAATAAACACATCATTTGTTGTCGCTTTAGCTGTTTTGATGATTGGCAAAGTAGTACACGCATATCTAAGAAGAGACCACCACATCTGGTACTACATAAGTGGACTTCTCCTCCTTCCAGCTCTTTGGGTCACGATAGATGTCACCACACTTTATGCACTTTCAATTCTCTCTTTCTACTCAATGGAGTTTCTTAAGAGAGGTATAATAGCCTTAGGTGATATAGCACTTGCAACATTGGTGGGAATGTATTTGAGAGACAAATTAAGAGGATGGGAAAGAGTTGAAACTGAAAGAAGCACTGCATAAATACGAAACAATGAAAGAAAAATCTGAGAAGGAAATAATTAGGATAGCAGAAAAACATACAAAAAATGCAAAAGCTATTATCTCAAAGATTTTAAAGTACTTGGAAGAACTCAACAAAAAGGAGATCCCCAAGAATGTGGATCCTAGACTTGCAAAGATCGTGAAAATGGAAAGAGAAACATATATTAGGGCTCTCCAAAACATGCTTGAGAAAATACAAGACATTAAGGACATAGAAAAAATACTGCCTGAAATATCGAGACTCCATATTGCTCATGGGAGACACTTGCTACTTATCTTTGAAAAAGATGTGTATAGAATAAATGCCCTTCTGAAGGATCTCTCCAACGAATACACTGCATATCTATCCGCCCTTAAAACACTACAATTTCCAGAGATTGAAACAAAAAGACTGCTAAAAGAGATCGAAGACCTTAGGAAGCATATAGATGAACAGGAATTGCTCTTAAAACAGTTTATTGAAAGTTTACATAACCTCGAAGTCGAAAAAGAACAACTAGAAAAATTGCCCGAGTTTAGTATTCTAAAAGAAAATGAAGAGAAACTTAAGAGAGAGATCTTAAGCAGAGAGCTTAGTGCACGCTCCAAACTATCTAAGTTACAGAAACCAATAAAAAGAATGAGATTGCCAGATAAACATGCTAACGAGTTCTTAAAAAACAGTGGTTATGCATTGGAACATCCTCAAGCGTTTCTGGAAGTCTTAGAAAAAGTTGAAGGGAAATTGGACAAAAAATACAAAAAGACTTCCGAATGGGCCAAGAGAAATATTGTTAAAGAAGCCCAAACTATCAAAGAACTTAAGGAAGAGTTAACAAATGTAGAGAGAAAGCTAGCACATTTTAAAAGCAAAGAAGAGTCTATACAGAGGGCGTTAGAAGAACTAAAGCAGAAAATAAAACAAAGAGAGGAGAAAATAAAAGTCCTCAAAGAAGAACTCCAAAACTTAGAGAAGAAACTAAAAGAGAGCATTTCAGAGCTTGAACGTATTGTTGGAGATAAAATAGACGTTGAGCTTTAGCCTAAAGTTTTTATATTTTTAGGGCTACCTAATTTTAGGTGATAAGAATGATAAAGGTCAGGCGATTAAGATTTGGGACTGCAGGAATACCTATTTCAACTCCTAAACCATCTACAATCACTGGAATAGAACAAGTTAGAAAGCTGGGTCTAGATGCTATGGAACTTGAATTTGTTAGAGGAATCAATTTAAAGCCTGAAATGGCAAAGAAGATCGGGGAAGTTGCTCAAAAAAATGACGTGCTTCTGACAGCTCACGCACCTTATTACATAAACTTAAACGCAACTGAAAGAGCAAAAGTAGAGGCGAGTAAAAGAAGAATAATTCAAAGTGCTGAAAGACTCTACGAAGCTGGAGGATGGAGTGTAGTTTTCCATGCAGGCTACTATCTCAAACAAGATCCTGCTAAAGTATATGAGAAAATAAAAACTGAAATAAGAGATATCGTAAAGACTTTGCAGGATAAAGGAGTGGAGGTATGGGTTCGACCAGAACTCACCGGAAAACCCACTCAATTTGGAGATTTAAAAGAGCTCATACGCTTGAGTCAAGAATTAGAGCATGTTTTACCTGCAATAGATTTTGCACATTGCCATGCCAGAAATAGGGGGAGATACAATAGCATAGAAGAATGGAACGAAATGCTCTCCCTAATCGAGCAAGAGCTAGGACGAGAAGCCTTAGATAACATGCATATTCACATAAGTGGAATAAACTACTCTGAAAAAGGTGAAAAAAATCACCTAAATCTGCAGGAAAGCGACATGAAATGGGAGGATCTCCTAGCTATACTCAAAGAATTCAGAGTGAAAGGAGTTGTAATAAGCGAGAGCCCAAACATAGAAGGCGATGCCATATTAATGAAAAAGAAATACAAGGAAATTAAAGTTTAACCAAGTTCTTAAAGAGATGTTCAAGGAATATCTCTACTTCATCCATGTCATTGTATAGATGAGGAGATATCCGCAAGCCATAATGTCCAAGAACTCCTCTATGGCTTATTTTTATGCCTTCCTCTAAGAGTCTTTGATAGATCTTTTTTTCTTTTTCATAACTCAGTCCAGTTTTTACTGTTATTATAGAAGAACACTCATGTTCATTATGATCTCCAATAACCTCAAGTCCGGCGCTTAATATTTCATCTCTAATTCTTGCTATAAGCTTCTTATTATGGTTCTCAATTTTTTCAATTTGGAGCCTATTTATTAGCTCCAATGATGCCCCTAAGGTAACTGCCAGAAGGTATGGAGGTCCGCCTCCAAAATCCATCTTTTTTGCATCTTTCCTTAATACGAAATCTTCCCATGGATTTTTCTCTGGAATACTCCACCAGAGCCCCCACTCACCTGTTGGAGCCTCCATATTCAGTAGGCCTGGAATTGGGGAGAGTTCCTCTAGGATTTCATCAGAAAGATACATGAGGCCTGAACCCACAGCAGGATTTAAAAGCCATTTTTCACCACCAGCAACAAGGGCATCTACCCCTTCTCTCTTAGGGAAGAGAGTTAAGCTTCCAAGGTGTTGGACAGCATCTACAATAAGCCATGCTCCATGCTCATGGACTATTTTCGAGAGTTCTTTAAGATCAATCCTTTGTCCTGAAATCCATTGGATTGAGCTTATAACTACAGCAAAAGTTTTGTCATCTATTGATTTTTCAATCTCTTCAAGGGAATACCAACCATTTTTGTTTTTAACAACCCTAAGTTCAAGTTTATATTTCTCCGAATAGCTCTTCAAAAGACATGAAAGGGAAGGAAATTCCATATCGAGAGAGACTATATTCATCCTTTCTTTTGGCGTTAGAGCCATTAAAATTCTTCTCAAGCCTTCAGTGGTCTGAATTGTCAGCCCAATGTTTTCCTTCTTAACTTTCATCAGTTTTGCTCCCTCTTCAAGTGTCTCATTAAGAAACTTCACGTCCAAAACATCAACAGAATCCGAACCTTCTCTAAAGTCTATAATATAGTTTAGGAAATCTAAGACACGTTTTAAAGAAGTCAAAGGAAGCATCCCTGCACTTGCAGTGTTTAAGTATGCTCTAAATTGCTCTAAGCCGGGGAACAAGTGTTTGACTCTCAAAATACCCACCTGAAAATGATTTCAGGAAGAACATAAAAACTTAGCTCCTCTCAAGTCGTCCATATTTTTCCATGATCTCTAGAACTTTGTCTTTGGGAAGAGCATGCCTTATATGGCCATCCCTACCTACCATCGTTTCTGCTTGAAGAAGGGAGTTTATTATGGCTTCCTCCACCGCTTCAGCGGTAGCTTTGAACAACATGGAAAGGGAACTATCGGGAAGAACGTCTAGTTTTAAAGGTTTTTCCATGTAATGGGGAATTTTTTGGGCTGTTGAAAATGCAAGAGCGATATCTCCACTTCCATTGTAAGCGTAACCTCCAGTTCTTGCAAGTCCAACAATAGCCCTCTTTGCAACTCTACCTAGTTGTCGGGAATTTAATGGAGCATCAGTAGCAATTACCATTATGATACTGCCTTTTCCTTTTCCACCTCTTCCAGGCCAGTCTTTTAATTCCATACCAACTGGAACTCCAGCTATGGTTAAATCCTCCCTTTTCCCAAAGTTACTCAAAACCAATGCTCCAACATTATATTCCTCTCCTGCTATCTCAACAATCCTAGAAGATGAGCCAATTCCTCCCTTAAACTCAAAGGCACTCATCCCAGTCCCAGCTCCAACTGAGCCTTCTTTAAAATACCTATTAGCGCTTTCAATTGCATCAAATACGTGTTCTTTTTTCACATGTCTTCCTCGGATATCATTTAAGTATGAGTCATTACATTCCATGACAATAGGGTTAACTGATCCCGTGGTTACTCCAATATCTTCATTTTCTTTTAGCATGTATTCAATAAGAGCATCTGTAGCCACGCCAACACTTAACGTATTTGTTAGAAGTAGTGGAGTTTCAATGGTTCCTAGTTCCATCACTTGGATGAGTCCTACTGGCTTCGCATACCCATTCATAACAAAAACCCCTGCTAAAACCTTTTCCTTATAAATATTGCCATCATGTGGAAGTATAGCAGTTACTCCTGTTCTAACAGGACCTTTCCCAGGGATAAGCTTGCCCTCTCCCCAAATTAATGTAACATGCCCTACTTTGACTCCGTTAACATCGGTAATAGAGTTCATTTTCCCATGTTCAAAAACCCCTATTCGGATTCCAAGTTCTAGGGCCTTCATAACCTCCCACCAAAGAAAGTGTAACACCAAAAAATAAAAGCTATTCCATAACGGATAAATACTCCAATACTAAGTTAAAGTGGTGAAAACCGTGGAAGAATGGAAAGAAAAACTGGGTCTAGTCCACATCTATACAGGGGACGGAAAAGGAAAAACCACAGCTGCATTGGGCTTAGCCCTTCGAATGCTTGGGAATGGGGGAAAGGTCATTATAATACAATTTTTAAAATCTCCTAATGTTTACGGCGAACAGAAAAAAGCCTTAGAGTGTGGAATCGTATTGGAAGCTTACGGACTCCCCAAATTCGTGCATGGAAAGCCCGAACCTGAAGAAATTGAAGCTGCAAGAAGGGCATTAAGAAGAGCAAAAGAGGTTGTGAGAAGTGGAGAGTGGGATCTCGTAATTCTAGACGAAATATGTGTGGCTCTAGGTTTCAAGATGATTAAAGTTGATGAAGTTATAGAACTCATAAAAGAAAAAGCCTCAAACACCGAAGTAGTATTCACAGGGAGATACTGTCCAAAAGAGCTTTTTGAGATTGCAGACTACGTGACCGAAATGAAAGAAATAAAACACCCATACCAAAAAGGAATATCGGCCAGAAAAGGTGTTGAATACTAAAAACACCGAAAAGGTTTTAATAACCAAGGTTCAATATATGGTGGAGAAATTTTAGTTACCGATTCTTATTAAATCGGGGGTGGAAAAATGAGCGACGTAGAAGTAAGAATTCAACAAATTGTCCAGGTTCTGAGGGAACAAGTTGTCCAAGACACAATAGTACCTAGAAATATTAGAAGAGCTGCTGAGAAGGCCATAGAAAGCTTGATGGACACTAATAAAGAGCCAACTGTGAGAGCTGCAGATGCAATTGCGATTCTTGAAGAAATTAGTGAAGATCCCAATATGCCAATGCACACAAGAACGATAATCTGGGAAGTTTTAGGAGCTTTGGAGCAAATCAAATGATTTACATGCCTTTCTCTTTTAAATACCATAACTTTGCGCTTTCTTCTACTAATTCTACCTTATAATACGCCTCTCTTAAACTCCTTCCCACAGTCACTACCCCGTGATTCTCCATAATAACCGCATCATACGTCTCTAGGTATTTTGCCGTTTCTCTAGCTAATTCCCAGCTCCCTGCAGGTTTAAACGGGACTATTGGTATCTTCTTCAGATATACCTCAGCTTCGGGTGTTATTATCGGAAGCTCTTCCTTGACTTTGGTTGAGGAGATTATAGAATAAGGAGGATGAAGATGTGCTATTGCTTTAACGTCTTTTCTTCGTTTATACACTTCTACATGAAGCTTCCACTCAGAAGATGGACGAATGGGATTCAAAGGATTACCTTCTAGGTCTACTACTGCTATCTGTTCTGAGGTAAGATCATCCATCACAGATCCCGTAGCCTTTATAAATATTTTTCCATTGAATAGGATGCTTAAATTCCCCCCAAAAGCTGCCGTTAAGCCTCTTTCATGTGCCAAATGGGAATATTTCTCTATAATGCTTTTGACAAGCCTACTCATCTCTCATCACCTTTATCCCAAATCCACAAGACGTACAGTAAGCTTGTTTTCCTTTCCAAGCTAGGTTTTTAGCTCCACATATTGGACAAATGTCTAGTTTTCCACTCTCCTTCCAAATTTTATAAACATCTTTCTCCACTATTAAAAAGACTTCATCTCCCTCTTCTTTAAAATACCCTAATACCGGAGTGCTCTTTAATTCGAATGTATTAGCATCTACAATAACGGGTTCTAGACCAATATTTCCTTCAAACCCTAGTTCATTGGCTGGAATAATCTCAATTATATATGCCTTAAGGTGTTTGTCGTGATATACAGCGACTTCTATACCATCGCTTAAAACGCCTGAAAGAGGAAGAATATCAACTGTAATATACTCTTTTAGAGGGAAAACAATTACCAACACATGTTTTCCTTTGTAGATCTCCAATTTTTTATCTGAACAGAATGGTTCGAGACCTAACCTCTCTAGAATTTTCTTGAGTTCCCCTTCAGTGGGGACCTTTTTAGTTTTTATAAGATGGGTCTTCACTTCTTCTGCAAGTGGAATTGCGAGCATTATAGGTTCATAAATTATCATTCTCCTCACCACAGAAAAATTATACTTAGAGCTTTTAGAGTTTATTCTTCACAAAAATTCCGATTCTAGTTAAAGAACAAAAAATAGAATAAGAGCATGGTGAAGTTTATCCCCCTCTCGATAGGGTCTTTATGAACCACAGAACTATTTCCGGTTTTAGAATTATAATGACTATTGCTATCACTTGCAATACGATAAATGGAAGCACGGCTTGATATATCTCGTCCATTGAAACTTCGTCAATAGCCCCTTTAAAGTAGTATAGTCCAAGTCCTACTGGAGGAGTAAGATACGAGACCAAGAGCATTGAGGTAAATGCCACACCCCACCATAGAGGGTCATAGCCCAAGTTAGTAACTGCTGGTGTTAGTATTGGAGTCATTATCATTATGATTGAGACTGGATCTACGAACATTCCAAGGAAGAATATTAAGGCTAGTGAAAATATTAGAACCGTAACTTTTGCTGCTGGAAGTGACATAAGCAGATCAACCACTAACCTCTTACCTCCAATTCCACTGAAAACTGAACTAAACGCTGATCCCCCCGCCATTATCCAACATGCCATAGAAGTCACTTTTAATGTAACCAGTAATGAGTCCTCCATGACTTTCCTATTTAGTTTTCCTCTCACAGTAACATAGATTAGACTCAAGAATGCTCCTACACCAGAAGCTTCTGTTGGCGTTGCTATTCCTGTGAATATTGACCCAAGTACACCAAGTATTATAGCAAGCGGCCCAATTAGGTATTTAAGTGAGATTATCTTTTCTTTGAGAGTGATCTCCTCCTCAGCAAATACTGGTACCTTGTCCTTGTTTAAGTGACTCCATACAAGCACATAAATACTGAAAACCAAAGCCATCACTGTACCAACCCCAAGTCCACCAGCAAAGAGTTTTCCAACAGAAACTCCAGCAACAGAACCATAAACGATCATGTTAAAACTTGGAGGAACGACTTGGGGAAGTGTACCAGCTGCTAGTATTGAACCTATGGCGAGCTTCTTATCATATCCATGTCTAACCATGAGAGGATATATAATTAGTGCCAAACTGGCTATGGCAGCTGCTATAACTCCCGACATTGCTCCAATAGTATAACCCAAAATTATCGCTATCACTGCCAAAGAACCTCTAATCCTACCCAAAAGCTTATAGAAGGTAGTAAATAACTCATCAGCTACACCACTCTTCTCAAGAAGCGCGGACATGAACACAAACAGGGGTAAAGCTACAAGAGCCCAGTTATTCATTAAGCTCCATACTCCTTGAAAAGTAACATACAAACCATTCCATCCCCAGAAAATCAACCCAAATACCATCGAAGTGAAGAACAGTGCAAAAGCTACCGGTACATTTAGCAATATAAGTCCAAAGAGGAACAGGAACATTACAAATGGCATAATCATGTTAGGCATGATGAGTCACCTCCATTGCTTAATCTTCTCTAACATCATTGGAATGGTTTGGAGCGTTATAAGGACCACTGATATTACAGCAACCCATTTGTACCACCATATCGGAGGAGCAAAAACTATTCCCAAACTAGAGTCTACTTCTCTAATCACGAATGATCTCCATGCAATTGGTGCTCCTACTAGAACTAATATGACTCCAGAAATGGCCACTATTCCAATATCTACGATATCCAGGATTTTCCTGAACTTTTCTGGCACTTTTCTGTAGATTATATCCACCGACACGTGTCCTCCTTCACGTAGAGTATATGCACCTCCTAGAGCGAATAACATTCCATAAAGCCACACTGAGACGAAGATAGCCCTAGAATCAGCCCTGTGTAAGAAATATCTGGTACCTACTTCATAGACCACAACGAGAGTTATGACCAACGTAGAATACATAATAAAAAAAGAAAGTTTGGAATTAATCCTGCTTATTAGATCCAAGGTTAATCACCTCTTTTTAGCCTTGCTTCAAAGCAGCATCTAGTGCATTAGCCCAGTCTTCGTGACCCAATTCTTTCCAGATCTCAACAAGCCTGGTAACGTATTCACGGGCCTCTGGGCTCTTTTTGGCATATTCAACATACAGGCCCATTGCAGTCTCAATAACCTTTGCATTGTCTTCAGGCGGTAGTCTACTAATTGTAGCCCCTGCTTCAACCCACTTGGCTCTGTACTCTCTGTTTAATGAGTTAACATAGTGGCTACCCCAGAGGTAAGTCTCCATGTTGGCAACTCTAATGATCTCCTTCAAGTCTTCTGGGAGTTTCTCCCATACTGCTGGATTGATTATTAAGTAAGCGTGGATAGTTGCTTCGCTGTGCAAGTTTATACCCGGAGTTGGCTCAAGAACATACTTGGCAACCTCATGGAAACCCATCTTATAATCGGCAGTATAGTCTGTCCACTCAAGACCGTCTATTGTTCCAAGCTGTAGAGCTTGGTAAAGTTCTCCAGAAGCCATCATCATGGCCTGAGCACCGAGGGTATTATAAAATACTGCTGCCATACCAGAAGATCTTAGGATTTTACCATTTAGATCATCGAGTCTGTTTATAGGAGTTGTTGTAACGAGAATTTCTGGCTCTCCATATATCATTGGTCCTATATAAACCACTCCAAACTTTTCAAATGTGGCTTTAATGAGGTCTTCAACACCTTTTACTTGGAAGAAAACCTCATATGGGTTTGAGAGTGGTCCTGGTTTACCTCCAGAAAGAGCCATAATTGGGTCTTGAGAGGCCAAATAGCTACTATAGAATATAGCCATATCAACCACGCCATTGGCTGTGGAGTCTACGATTTCAGTTACGGGGAAACCAAGCTCTCCTGCCTGATATACCTCTATCTTTATCCTACCATTGGACATTTTTTCAACTGTGTCAGCAAAATGTTGAGCAATTTCAAATCCTGGGTCACCGGCCAAATAGAATGTAGCCATTTTGAACTCATAAGTTTCTGTTGGAGCAGTTTGGGTTTCTGAAGGTTGTGTTTGCCCTCCAATACATCCTGCCACAAAGGACAGGACCACCAAGGCAATCAATCCAAATACCAAATTTTTTCCAAAAGAGATTTTTTGCAACACATTTAAACCCTCCAGTAGATTTTCGTCATATTGTTACAATTACTAAGTATTTAATTCTTTTTGCATACTTAATTGTCATAGTGTCAGTACTTGACTTTGGTTATTTTTAAACATTGGCACTATTTTTGAAAATATTTAATACTCACTAAATATTTGATAAATATCAAAATAATATAACCTTGAATTTAGAATTTGATGACATATTGAAAGAGTTATCGGATTTTTGAAAAAAATTTCTTTAAAGCTGTCAATAAATTGAAGATATTTCGTGAATATTTGAAAATTGTAAATGTGACAAGAGATTTTGAAAACCTAGGAGAAAAGCATTCGAGCATATTAATGGTGCGGGGGAGGGGATTTGAACCCCTGAACCCCTACGGGAGTGGATCTTGAGTCCACCGCCTTTGACCAGGCTCGGCAACCCCCGCGCATTTCGCAGGGTTCATTTCTCTATACATCTCCTTAGTTTTAAAAAGATTATGGTCTTTAAATTTGAATATGAAAAAACTTCTAAGTTTCTACTCTATAGTTATGTGTTTTACGTAAAAACTTCTAACTTATAACTTATTCTTCCTTTAAGATGGTGATTTCAATAGAGACAAGAAGACAAGATATTTTTCTTTTTCATACACTATACAAAAATTGTTAAATAAAAGGAATACTTAACCCCATAAGATGAATAATAAAGGAGGCAACCACTTTGTCTAAGGATACTTCAAAAATAAAACTCATAGCAGGATTGCTTATACTATTGATTCTTCTCTCTTTTAGTGCATGGTACTTTACAACCAGAACAAAAGGTGAGACAAAAGAGCCGCTGCCGACTTTAACAACCTCAACCCCCTCTCCCACTACCACTACTACAACATCCCAAACCACTATAGAAACCACAAGCACAAGCACCACTACGACTACAACTGCTATAGAAACTACTACTTCTTTACCCGAGAGCACCTGTCCCAGTATTTGGAGATACATATTCAAAGAAGCCCTAAAATGCGGATTAAGTTCAAATGAACTAACAAAGATCTCCTATCTTGCAATAGAGTTAAAGGGGCAAACTGTACAAGAAAGTGCGTGGAACATTCTAGAATGGCTTCAGAATAACATCGAATATGATCATTACAAAGCCTCTCTCCCAGCTCCAATAATACAAATTTCTGAAAACGGGACTATTATTGGGGTTACAGGAGGAGAAGGAACAGAAATCCAAACCCCATATGAGACTATCAAAAAAGGGAAAGGAATATGTACAGATTACACAATCTTAACGCTAGCTCTACTGCTAGAAATGGACTATTCCCCAGTATATGCATTTGAAATTAACTTTGAAAACTCAAGTACAAAACATACGACGGCAGCAATTAAAATCGATGGCGAATACTTCCTTTTGGATCAAAATTTGCCCCCCATGGATCTGGGCACATATTACAATAAATGGGCCATTTATAGGGAAGAAAAACTGCTTATTTCAAATGCCACAGTGTATGAAATACAAAAAAGTGGCGAAAATCTCACAATAAAGATAATTGGAATAGTGCTTGCTGAAGACTTCAAGAATAGAAATTATGACTTCACATCAGCAAACTTGGCAATGATGGCGAATGATCTAATGGAATTATTTCTCGAAAATTACCCAAACCTAAGCAGGGATTTCTACATCTCTGATATTGATAAAAAAGTTCATCTTCCATATGGCTATGCAAATAGAAGCACTTGGAAGCTTGAACTGCCTAATTTCATAGATTATTACACCCCCACATTTCACACAGAATTTGTGAAGTACTTTTACAGAAGATTCACAGAAAACCCAGAAGTTGTCAAAGATTTATCCAAATTTAACCGCTTATGGATTCGAGTGGAGAGGGATCAAAATACACTTAGAATTGTGCTAAACTTGGCAGAAAGAATAGAAAGTTAAGTTCTTTTATTTAGTTATTTAAAGAATTTATCTCTCTAACTTTTTGACACCCTCTTTTGTGCCAACCAGAACAATATCAGCAATATCTGCAAAGATCCCGTTTTCCACAACCCCAGGAATATTGTTGAGCTCAATTTCCATGTCTAGAGGATCTTCAATCTTTTCAAACTTCGCATCGAGGATAAAGTTCCCATTATCCGTAATTATGGGACCATCCTTCTTGGTTCCCATTCTGAGCTCTGCTGTTGCATTAAATACTTCTAACTCTTCTTTAATAGCCCTCCAAGCGGCGGGAATAACTTCAATTGGTACCGGTACTCTTTGGCCGAGATACTCTACTAGTTTACTCTCATCAACAAGGACTATGAAAGTTCCAGCCCTATACTCAATAATCTTCTCCATTGTTAATGCTGCTCCTCTTCCTTTAATCAGATTAAGATGTGGATCAACTTCATCAGCTCCATCAACAGCGATATCTATTGCATCAACCTCATCAAGACTTACCACAGGAACACCGCTTTCTAGGGCCAAAAGGCGAGATTGGTGAGAGGTTGGAATACCATAAATGTCTTCAAGTTCCCCTGTCATTAGCTTTTTCCCAAGCATTTGAATGAAATAAGCAGTGGTTGATCCCGTACCTAGACCAATGATCATGTCGTCATCAATAAACTTCAATGCCTCCTTTGCAACCAGTCTTTTTAGCTCTTCCATGTATCATCCCTTCGTTATGTTGTAAAGAAGTGATTGATTTGAATAAAACTTCGGTTCTGGCTGGATGATTAGATTGTAGCTAAGCAACGTGAAGTAGAGCCAGAATAACAAGAATCCCCACATTCCCTTTCTAAGAAGGATTCTATCATCTTTAAGTTCCTCAGGAAGATCCTTAACAACAGCCATAACTATTTTCGGTGATACTAAGTATACTAGTAGCCCTGCAAGGTATCCCATTTGAGCCTGAGTTGAGAGTACTCCGCTAATAATCCCTGCCACTGCGCCAATTGTATAAAATATGAGTGACATCTTGTTTTCAACATTCACCCTTTATCACCTAAAACTTAGTTTAAAGATTCATTTAAAATACTTTCCATTATTCCTCAAAGTTCTCAAGAAGTCTTTGTCCTTTTTCAGTAAGTCTGTAATATGTTCTTCTTCCACGTTTATAAGCTTCTTCTATTAATCCCAGACTCTCGAGTTCTTTTACATGCTGATAAACGGCTTGGTACTTTATAGGTTTCTCTAGATTCTCCCAGACTTCATATCCATACATTGGTTTTTCTCTTAGCAGTTTTAGTATGTTCAATTTTGTGCCACCTATTGAAAACCGTTCCTTTTCCTCCACATAGTAACTCTTAAGCCCGGAACCGGTTATAACTAATGCTATCTTGTCATCCTTCTCGAAATAGCCCTCTTCATGAAGTTTAAGCAAAGCAGGAATTACCACTGCTGAAGAATACTCTGCAAAAACGCCCTCTTTGGCAAGTACTCTTTCTCCAAGATCGAGCTCGTCTTCTCTTATTACTACTGCAGTCCCTTTACTTTCTTTTATAGCATTTATTGCAAGTTCCTTGTTGATAGGATCCTTTACATAGAGACCAAGAGCTTTTGTAAAATCTCTCTTCGCTGGTATGCCTATTATTTCCGCTGCTATTGGGGAACAGTTCTCTGTCTGTACTGCAATTAATTTTGGGACCTCCTCTATAACACCTATCTCTAAAAGTTCTTTGAAACCTTTGTATATGCTGTAAATATTGCTCCCACTTCCTGTAGGTACTATGACATGAGTGGGATTAACTTCCTCCCAGAGTTCGAACGCAAGAGTCTTCTGACCTTCCACTCCAACTATATTATTTTCAGGAGTTATATCATAAAGGCCATTTAATCGAGAAAGTTCTGATGCGTATTCAATGCACTCGTCCACACTGTCACCATACCTTATAATCTTCGCCCCAAATGCTATCATCTGGATAAGCTTCCCACGATCCACCTTTTTAGGAACAACTACGAATGCTTCTTTATTTGCCCTAGCAGCATACGCTGCCAATGATGCCGCTGCATTTCCATCACTTGCCACAATAAATCCATTGTTACTCCAAGGAAGGCCATAAGAAACGCCTACTGTTGCTAACCTATCTCTAAAAGATCCCGTAGGGTTTCGGGTCTCATCCTTAATAAAAACCTCAAGTCCCACTTTCTCCCCAAGTTTAGCCCTTACTAAAGGTGTCCCACCCTCCTTAAGAGAGATTACTCTTTCAACAGGAGGGAGAAGCTCTTTATATTTCCAAACCCCTTTTTCTCGGGATTTCCATTTATTTATTTTTACTTTGGAATAGTCATATCTAATCTCAAGCGGAGTTCCACACGAACATTTTGGAGGGAGGAGAGAGGTATATTCCCTTCCACACTTGGGACACTTTATCATATTTACTCACCAAAAAATTAAGGAAAGATCACTTGAGTCTAATTGCATCTAAATTGTTAGGAGCTCTTGTTGAGATACCAAATTTCTTGTGAATGCTTGAAGCCAAATCTAAACACTTTTGAGGTTCTCCGTGTACAGTAATTACCCTTTCTGGTCTTGGTTTTACCCTTGCAACATAGCTCATTAACTCTCTTCTATCTGCGTGACCGGAGAATCCATCTATTGTGTGGATCTCCATGTTTATTTGGATGGCTTCTGTTCTTCCACCCTCTCCAATCATTGGTATCTCTCTAAGACCCCTTTGAACTTGTCTACCTAGAGTGCCTTCTGCCTGATAGCTCACAAAGATGAGAGAATTCCTTGGATCTGGAGCTAAGTTCTTGAAATATTCAACGCTCGGACCACCCACTAACATGCCCGAAGATGCTATGATTATAGCAGGCTCCTCACTCTCTATTATATCTTTTCTTTCACTAGCATTAGCAACAGGTTTAAAGATCTCGTTTAGGAAGGGGTTATAACCTTCATGGAATATCTGATTCCTCAGATTCTTGCTTAAGTATTCTGGATATGCCGTATGTATTGCCGTGGCCTCCCAAATCATTCCATCAAGATAAATTGGAGCATCTAAACCCCCAACTCTGGCGTACTCCTCCAGTACTATCATGATCTCCTGAGACCTTCCAACGGCCATGGCAGGGATTAAAACTTTTCCTTTGCGTTTTATTGTTTGTAAAATTACTTCAATAAGGCGCTTTTCTGCCTCTTCTCTTGGCATTTGGTAATCTCTACTTCCACCATATGTGGACTCCATGATAAGGGTCTCTAGCCTGGGAAACTTTGCATTCGCTGGTTCAAAAAGCTTTGTTGGAACAAATTTGAAATCTCCAGTTACAGCAATATTGTGAAGTCCATTTCCAACATGAAGATGAGCTATTGAAGAACCGAGAATATGGCCCGCATTATGTAAAGTAAGTCTAAGGTCTGGTGAGATGTCTCTAACTTCTCCATAATCGAGGGTTATAGTGTGCTTAACGACTTCCTTGATATCCTTCATTCTGTAAAGTGGTTCAACTCCATTACTTTGCTGAATTTCAATGAAGTCCTTCTGAAGGAGAACCATCAAGTCTCTTGTTGGGGGTGTTGCATAAATAGGACCATCAAAGAGGTTGTATCTAAATAGATATGGCAATAAGCCAGAGTGGTCTAAGTGGGCATGAGTAATTATTATAGCATCAAGCAGGCCCTCTTTAAGAACGTATGTGAATTCTGGGGCCTCAAAATGAGGAAGTCCTTTTTTAGGATCATTAAGCTCAGCGACATTAACTCCAAAATCTACTAGTACAAAGCTTTCATTTGTTTGAAGTAACAAAGCGCTTCTTCCAACTTCCCTAAATCCACCAAGACCCGTTATTCTTATCCAATCGCTTTTAAGTTCTGGCTTTCTGTATATGTTTTTCCCTACTTGTCTCAAAAATTTCCTTCTATCTTTGCTCTCTGATTGAAGTATTCCTCTAATTGAGTATATTGTCTGAGACTGTAAAGGAGGTGTTCTAATAACTTTGGGTGCCCAATAAACTTTTTGTGTAATTTCTCTAAGGGTTTCTCCATTTTTCCCGATAACTAATCCTGGCTTTTTAGCTTCAATTATGACTTCTCCAACAGAAGGATCAAAACTGATATTGGTTATCTCCGCCTCAGAAGGCACTATCTCCTTGATCAATTCTTCAGCTCTCTCCGGAGCCAAAAGAACGTCCGGGTCAGGTCTAACACTAATTCTCTTTTTTAAAACTTTAGCAAGGTTTTTTATGAGCTCACCATCTTGCATTACAACTTCAGGGTTTTTAACATAGATAACAAGTTCTGGTCCTTCAAATTCAACTTCAGTTATTCTAGCTTCTCGTGGGATCATCTGATTTATAATCTCTCTAATCTCCTTTAAGATCTCATCAACACTTGTTTCTCTTTTTATCACCGTAATCACCTCTTAGAATTAAAGTTTCTTGAGGATTTTCTCCACTTCTTCCTTAGAAAGCTCTTTGTATCCCTCTTCACTTATAATAACTACCATTATCCCATCTCCAGTAAAAACATCTCTTTTTATTGCTGTATTTATAGCTTTTATTGCAAGCTTAACACCCTTTTTTAGAGTAATTTTTTCATTATATTCATTATCTAAAACAGAATACGCAAACTCCATACCAGAGCCTGCAGAAACATACTTATCTTCGGTAATCCCCCCAGCCATGTCAATCGAATAAAGCTTTGGGCTTTCATCATATCCACCAATTAAGAACCAGCCAAAATAGGGGAAGTACCTTCTGCCACTCAAAACGTTGGATGTTAGTGTCGCTAAGGCCTTTGTGCTCATCTCTTTGCCAACTTTTGCCTTGTATAACCTTGCTTGTGCTCTGAGAACTCTAACAAGGCTTAAAATGTCACCTACACTGCCTGCTCCTGCTAGGACTAAATGGTCATCCACTTGGAAAATTTTTGTAACCTCCCTTGAAATAACCATGTTGCCCAATGAAGCCCTCTTGTCCGCAGCTAGGACTACTCCATCACTACAAACAATGCCTACTGTTGTTGTGCCTTTAATTTTGTCCAAAGCCCACACCCCTTAGGAATATTTTCTTAGCTTGAGAATAGAAACAACTGCTACAGTTGGGCTTTGATTACGGTAGTATTTAAAGTTTTCGCAAAAATATTGGCTTTTCTATTTCAAAATTTAAACATGGAAAACAAAGAAAAATGTTTACTCTCCCTGGAAGATCTGTACCTTAGAGAAAGACAAGGCTACTTATGCATATTCACTGGTGTGCTAGAGAGAACGCTCTTCAGATGAGAAGAAAAGCTTTTATTCCATGAAATGTTTTACAGTAGTGTAACTTCAGGGGAGGTATGAAGGATGGGTGTCGAAAAAGTTCCAAAATACAACATTCCAACAAAAAAAGTTGAATATGTTTTTATTGAACTTGACAAAATGAAGCCTCACGAGCAACTTGTCCAAAAAGAGCTTGAGGCGTTTATTGAAAGCGTAACTGGCTCTGGAGTTTTTTGGAAGCCTATGCTTTTGGCAAAAGTCCCAGGAGAAGACATGTATCTAATAGTAGATGGCCACCACAGATGGGCGGGTTTACAAAAACTTGGTGCCAAAAAAGCACCCTCAGTAATCCTAGACTACTTCAGTGATGATGTTAAGGTCTACACATGGTATCCTGCTTTTAAGGGAGACCTTGAGAAGGTTCTAGAAAGACTAAAGAAAGAGGGATTAGAAATCATTGAGGATTCCGAAGCTGAAGAAAAAGCAGAAAGAGGAGAAATAGCATTTGCTTTAATTGGTAAAGAAAAGAAGTTCTCTATTCCTGGAGCTATTAATGAACAGAAAAAAGTCAGTAAAGTGCTTGATGAGATGAGTGTTGAAGGAGAAATAGAACTCATATACTATGGACTTAAAGAAGATGCAGGAGAAGACATGGAGAAAGGTGAAATCGATTATGTCTTCATAAGAAAGGCCCCAAGTAAAGAAGAAGTCATGGAACTCGTAAAGAGAGGAGAGGTTTATTCTCCAAAAACTACAAGACACGTGTTGCCATTTAATCCAGATAAAATTGATGTGAAGCTTGAGGAACTCTTTTGAAGAACCCTTTTAACTCGATTTTATCTATTTCCCTATATTTTACTCCCTTTTTGCTACAAATTTTGAAATGTACTTCAGGCAACATTTATATACATTCTAGATTAGGTTGTTAACTAGGTGGTCTTGTCATGAAGGTAAAACCCTTTCTTGTTGAACGATTTATGGGAGAGCATGAACATAATGTAGAGATAAACATAGCTGAAACCTGTGTAAAGCCGTTTACTCTTGGAGAATTCCTAGAGTTTGTAGGAGAAGAAGATTTTTTAGAGGAAATTAAAGACCTAAGGCTCACTTATGGGTATGTTGAGGGCCTTCCAGAATTAAAGGAAGGGTTGGCAAGTTTTTATAAGCATGTGAGTGCAGAAAATATTTTCCCAACTCATGGGGCTATAGATGCTAACTTTCAGGTCTTTTACAGCTTGGTTGAGCCGGGAGATACTGTTATCTCAATCTTCCCTACATATCAACAGCTCTACAGTGTGCCCGAATCTTTTGGTGCCAATGTAAAACTCTGGCACCTTTATGAGGAGGAGGGATGGATGCCCAACCTTGACGAGCTGAACGAGTTGGTGGACAAAAAGACAAAACTCATAGTAATAAATAGTCCTAACAATCCAACTGGCGCCCTCTTGGATGAAAAAATGCTAAGAGGAATCAGTGAAATTGCTGAGGATGCAAACGCATATGTCTTGAACGACGAATCGTATAGAGGCCTTTATATAAACCCTCATGATTACGTTCCATCAATAGTTGACATTTCAGATAGAGGAATAGCAACGAGCTCTTTCTCAAAGCCTCTGTCCCTAACAGGCTTGCGCCTTGGATGGATAGCCACTTCTAATGAAGATGTTGCTAAAGAATTAGTCCTTCACAGAGACTATACTACTATAAGCATTAGCATACTCATAGAGAAGCTCGCTGCACTTGCAGTTAAAAACGCAAAGAAAATATATGAGCGCAACTTGAAAATACTTCACACAAACTTCAAGATTCTTGAGAATTGGGTTCGAGAAGAACCATTAATTGATTGGGTTCCGCCAAAAGCTGGCACTGTTGCATTCCTAAAATATAACCTTGAGATTCCATCAGAAGAACTTGCTATAAAACTCATGAAAGAAAAGAGCACATTTCTCGTTCCAGGCTCATGCTTCGGCATAGAAAACCATCTTCGTATAGGATATGGAAACCCCACTGAGGTTATGAAAGAAGGATTGAAACGCTTAAGGGAATTTTTAGCCTCACTCGAGGGAGAGGTTCAATGATCGATGTAGTTAAAGAGGTTACCGAAGCAGAGAAACGAATTAGGAAATACATAAGAGAAACGCCCCTAGAATATTCACATTTTTTAAGTCAAAAAGGAGATGCTAATGTCTATTTAAAGCTAGAGAACTTTCAAGTGACTGGTTCATTTAAAATTCGAGGTGTACTCAACAAACTGCTTTCTTTGAGTGAAGAAGAAAAGAGGAAAAAGATAATTACAGCTTCCAGCGGCAATCATGGAGTTGCATTTGCTTATGCTACTAGCGAGCTCGGTCTCAACGGAATCGTTTTCCTACCCGAAAATGCCTCACCTGCAAAAATCAAGGATATAGAGCAGTATAACGTGGAGCTCAAGTTTTATGGAAAGGATATTGTTGAAACTGAGAAATTTGCACGAGAATTTGCCGAGAAGAATGGGATGATATACGTACCTCCATATAACGATCCCAAAATTATCGGAGGACAAGGGACTATAGGAATTGAACTTGAAAGAGAGTTAAAAGAGATTGATGCAGTTCTTATACCCGTTGGGGGCGGAGGACTTATATCGGGGATAGCGGGTTACCTAAAGAGCTTAAACCCCAATATAAAGATAATCGGAGTTCAACCAGAAAATTCTGCCGTTATGTATCATTCAATAAAAGCAGAAAAGATTCTTCAAATGATATCAAAACCAACGCTAGCAGATGGCACCGCTGGAGGAATCGAGAAAAACTCAATAACCTTTGATCTGTGTAAAAAATATGTGGATGATTTCATTTTAGTAAGTGAAAAAGAAATTGCAACCGCTATACTCCTAATGTTAGAAAGGCATCATATGCTGGTGGAGGGTGCAGCCGCCCTCTCCGTTGCAGGATACTTAAAAGATTCCAAGAGGTTCAAACACAAGAACGTTGTTCTCATTATCAGTGGGTGTCGGATAAGTTTGAATATCCTTATTTCACTTTTAAAATCTAAATTTCCCATGGAAGAGTGATGAAGATGATAAAAGGACTGATATTTGACGTGGACGAAACCTTGGTTTACTATGAAGGATACGATGGAAGGGATTGGTTCAAAAACTGGGGAGAGGAGGAAATAAAAAAGCTTGGGATTGAGATTAATTTTGAAACTTACAGGAAGATGGTAAAAGGAGAACTTCCAAGAAGTTGGGTAGAGAAGCTTGGAGTGAATCACGTTGAATTCTGGAAAGCTATAGATAAAGCCAAGCTTAAATATAGGAAATGGGCAGCAGAAAGGGGATTAATAAAAGCCTTCCCTGATATTGGAACACTAAAAGAATTCAAACAGCTTGGCTTAAAGCTCGCAGCTGTTAGCAATGCTTCTCAAGAGTGTACAGAATTTGTATTGGAGCTTTTTAATATAAAAGATCAATTCGACGTTATCTTTGGTAAAGATTACAGGTATCTTGATGGTGCTAAACCAAACCCATATCTCATAAACAAAGCTCTTAAAGCACTAAACACTCTTCCTAAAGAAGCTCTTGTGGTTGGAGATTCCCTATCAGATATTCTAGCGGCACAGAAAGCAGGAGTGCAAGTTGTCCAAGTTATGAGGTTTGGCAGAATAGAAGGTGCAGATTACTATGTAAAAGACCTAAATGAACTTCTCCAATTGGTACTCCAGATTAATAGATAAGGATTTATAAAGGAAGTACCTAATTTATAATGCCCCTGCGCGAGGACCCACCCAATTAATGAAGGTGGGGGCGATGCAGGGGCAACAGCTCGGCCATAGCGAGGTCCCCACGGAAGGGCCTTCCGCGTTACGGAGCACAATGACCGTGGGAAACCCTGGCCGAGTACACTATTCTGGCCCGCCTGGGTTAAGCCGCTTGAGAGTGCCTTATGGCTTCAATGAGGGCGGTCGTTACGGGCGGGCCACATTTTGACTTCTAACTTCTCCTTCAGCTCGAAAAATGAGACTTTCAAGTATAACGAGAAACGTTCTAATGAATTTTAAAAGCTTTAAAAAGGGATCAATATCAAACTATACGACCCTATAACTAGAAAGATAAATTCTAGTCAGATAATAAAGCTTGTTTACGTCATATACCATCGAATAGGAATAAACAATTCAAACAGAAAAGTTTTTGCCTGGTGGTGGGCCCGCGGGGATTCGAACCCCGGACCTCCACCTTGTCAGGGTGGCGTCATAACCAGTCTAGACCACGGGCCCGCCCGAAAAGTTGTGGTGGACCGGCCGGGATTTGAACCCGGGGCCTCCGCCTTGCCAAGGCGGCGCTCATCCCAGGCTGAGCTACCGGCCCACTCCGTCTGTCCAGATACGTATCCCCAAAATGAGTTTAAAAACTTTACGCTTGTATCCAATGCGATGAAACACTCCTTTATTAAACTCCCTTTTAGTGGGCACCACTATATTTAGTTCTTCCATAGCATTGCTTGACGATGTGAAAGGTCAACCACTTTAAAAAGGAAAGTGAAGAATCCATCATTTACCTCCTTTCATTCTCTCTTGGAATTGGTATAACTCAGCTACTCTCTGGATGGTATCTGCATCTTCTGGTCCTTTATCTTCTCTCAGGGAGATATAGCGTGGGAACCTAAGCGCAAAACCGCTTTCGTATTTAGGACTCTTCTGTATCTCTTGATAGGCTACTTCTATAACTACTTTGGGTTCTAATTCTACTTCCTTGCCATGTTCTTTCTTTATGAGTGGTTTAAGCATTTTTGTAAATTCTATTAAATCCTCATCAGTGAACCCACTTCCTACCTTGCCCACTGGTACAAAGTCACCTCTTACTGGATCATAAGCTCCAAGAAGGAACGAACTAAGTACTCCACTCCTCCTGCCTTCTCCCCATTCTGCTCCAAGTATAACCAGATCTAAGTTTTCCATTGTGGGTTTGAGCTTAAGCCATTTCTTGCCCCTGTTACCGGGTTCATAAACTGAGTCTAGTCTCTTGGCCATAAGGCCTTCATGTCCCAAGTCTAAGGCTTTGTGATAAAACTCTTCTGCTTCTTCTGGATTCTTTGTTATGAGATTCTCTGCAGGTTTTATCCATTCGTTTGAATTTACAATACTCTCAAGAACCTTTCTACGTTCCATAAATTGGACATCTATCATGTTTTTGCCATCTACGTAGAGGACATCAAAGAGGTTAAGTTCAAGTGGGATTTTCTCTATCATTTCTTCTATATTGTACTTTCTCCTGAATCTCCTGAGCACATACTGGAAGGGTCTGGGCCGCCCCCCTTCTCCAACAGCAACGAGTTCTCCTTCTACTATAGCCTTCTTTGCTTTTAGAGCCTCTTTGACCCTTTCAACAACTTCCGGAATCGATTTGGTAACGTTTTCAAGACGTCTTGAATAGATGACTACGTTATTCCCGTCTTTGTGAACCTGGACTCTAGCTCCATCGTATTTAATTTCAAACTCAGCCTCACCACCCATCTCTATCAAGGCCTCTCTAACATTTGCAGCCATTTGGGCTAGCATGGGCCTTATGGGCTTACCTACTTGTATTTCTACTTTAGCTAACCCTTCGTTGCCCTCAAGCTTTGCAACCTTTGCCACGAATCCAAAATCACTCGTAAGCATGTACGCCCTTTCTACAAGTTCAACTTTTACTTTAAATGCATCGGCCAGAGCATCTCTCAAAAGACCTTCCGCAACTCCAGTTCTCATTGTCCCAAGAATGGTTCTCGCAAGATATTTTCCTTCCTCTGGAGAGGCATCCATAAAGAGATTAGCAAGATACTTGAGCTTTCGGTCTTGACTTCCTGCTCCCGAGGCTTCTGCAACTTTGACAAGTGTATTGTAGACTCTCTCCAAAGTAAGGGGCTGAGAAAAGAAGCTTTTTTGTTTTCTTTTACTTAAGGCCAAGGCAATACTCTCTCCGAGATCTCCGGTGTCTTTTATGGAGTTCTCTATCTCCTCACTCTTAATCCCTGTTGCCATAGACACGGCTTTTATTAAAAGCTTCTCACCAACGCCTAGCTCTCTCTCATCCCAATCCGGAAAGACTTTTCCAAGGATCATGTAAGGGACTATCTCAAGAAGCTCAGGCTTTGTAACAGATTTTAGAAAATCAGATACAAACTTTGTTTTGAGAGTTTTAAGTGTAGTTTTTTCAAGTCTTTTATATAACTCAGCCAACTCTTTGTAAAGCATTCGCACCACCAATAGTGCATTATTACATTAAAAAATAAAAAGGTTAATCTTCTCCAAACCTCGGTCTAAATCGGATGTACTCAAAAAACACTGTCGCTATGAAACCACTAATAAATACTAATGAAAGTGGGTATCTGCTACCCTCAAAAACTACTAAAAAGGCAAATCCCCCCGCAAATCCAGAGGCCATGAGTCCAATTCCTCTCTGTCCACTTTTATTTAGGAATACTGCAAGAAATAGAGACACAATAGCGAGAGTAAAATAAAGAATGTTCATAAGCTTCCCTCCATCCATCTTTCTACTTTAGGCTTTTGATTATAAATGTCACTGATATAATAATTTTCAATGGAAAGCTCTTCAAGCATTGTCTTTGTTTTTTCAATCTCATTCTCTTTTAAAAGGGCGAAAAGACTTTTACCTAGCATCACCATTGAAGAGGGCAAAGTTAAAACTCTATCTAGCTCTCTAGCAATCTCAAGCATATCCCCTGATAATAAACCTGTCCTCTCCGAAAATCTTCTAGCAGCGTTCATTAGAATCTCGACTCTCGGCTGTTTTAGAACTTCTTCTAATGCTAGCATACCCTCTTTTTCTATTAGTTTGACAACTTCACTATCAAGGATTTCTTTTGTAGATAATCTCCCTAGTGGAATAGCAAGCACTTTATACCCTTCAAAAAGGATGTTGTCCACTACACCTATCCCAGGGGCACCAGCTTTCACTCTTATCTCTACCCCACCATGGATTTGAGCTATAACGTCTCCCAATCCACCCTTATATTGTACTTCATATTTATGGGCTATTTGAGCAGCTTGAAGGAAGGTCTTCTCTTTAAATGCATACGCTAGTGATAATGCCGTTCCCAAGGCTCCACCTGCGCTGTTTCCAAAGCCATGACCATTCGGAAAGTCAAAATATTGCCAGATTTCAACTTCTCCAACGAATTCAGTGGGAATCATTTCATTTGCGACGGAATAACTTATTATCGCATCATCTTCTTTAACAGGTTCTCCATTAAAAGCTATGTGCACCTGCCTCTCGAGGCCTTCTTTATCTATATTTACAAAGATATTCGTGCCTTTATCCAAATTAATCCCCGCACCTAAAGAACCTGCTAACAATGGATCCTCATGAAACTTTGGAATGAAGAATGCTGTGATATGTGCTGGAACAAAGACTTTTATCAGCATTTTAGCACCCTCCACTGAAAAGTTATATAAAAGACTTTTAAATGTGAGCCCAATTAGTGTAGTTGTGTTCTTTTCATAACCCATGAGCAAACTATTTTAGCATAAGGCTTGTATTGAAATATGGTGCTTTGAATGGACAGATTATTTGATAGGGTTATAGTTAGACCTCCAGGAGAGAGTTATAAAAATTGTGTCTCAACAAACCCTCAGCATGCTACAATAGATGTCAAACTAGCCCAGAAGCAACACAGAGAATATGTGAAAGTTCTCAGAGAAAACGGGGTTGATGTTGTTGAGCTTGAACCATTAGAAACCCACCCTGACAGCGTTTTTGTTCAGGACACTTCGGTGATAGGAGCATCCTCAGGCGTAGCCATAATAGTAAGGTTTGGAGAACCAAGCAGAAGGGGAGAAGAAAAAAGCATTGAAAAGTTTTTGTTAGACAACGAAGTCAAAATTAACAAAATTCAAGCACCTGGCACACTTGAAGGGGGCGACGTTTTAGTAACTGATCAAGGAGTTATCTTTGTTGGAGAATCTCAACGAACGAACAGGCTTGGTATTGAGCAATTTGCTAAGTATTTCTCACATGTGAAGGTTGTTAGAGTCCCAGTGACGAAAGTCTTCCATTTACTGTCCGCTGTTAGTTATCTTGGAAACAAGACTATTACAATTTCTCCTCAGATCATCGATGTAAGTTATTTCAAAGGATTCAAACTAATAACGATTCCAGAAGAGGAGCTTTATGCAAATAATATGCTATACTTAGGGAATAAAATGGTCCTAATTCCTGCAGGGTACTCAAAAACCGAAGAAAAATTAAAGAGAGAGGGTTTCAAACCGATTACTCTCGACGTTTCTGAGTTTTGGAAAGGAGATGGAGGAGTTACTTGTCTGAACTCGCCATTCTACAAGCCTTTATAATACTCCTCCAGTGTTATATTTCTCTTTCTGACTTCTTTTACTATATACTTAAATAGTTCCTCTTCCATTCCAAAGAGCTCCGGTGGGATGATTCCAGCCTCAAATTCGTATTTTAGCATTATTCGTGCTGTTATTGCTGTTATGTATCCAGTACTTCTTGCCATTGAACTAAAGCCTTCTCGAGCTTCATCATACATGAAGTACTTGATTTCTTGGTCTCCACTTCTTCCGTAGACTTCCATTATTGAGAAATCCTCACTTTCAAACTGCATTAATGGTAGAATTACTTTCATTGTGAAGTCCAGGTTCTCTTTTCTAAAGAAACCAAGTTCTTTCAGCACTTTCATCCTTTCCAGGTGTCCCTTCCACCTTAAAGTATTCTCATAGAGGTTGTCTGCTTCAATCGTTGTTAAAAGGGTTCTCAATCCATCACTAACAAAACTTTCAAACTCAAAATTTCCGATCTTAACTTCTTTAATTTCTTCCAAAGGATCTACTGTCACAAGACGTCCGCCTTTTATAATCCTAGCAGGACGTGTGTACTCCTCTATTAAGTCATATGGTGAAAAGACCACCTTGTAATAAAGGGGCGCCTTAGGGTTTTTTGGCAATCCACCAACACTTATTACTCCCTCATCCAGTTTTCCAAATTGGGATGCTATGTAGCCCATTAAAATATTGCTTAACCCTGGTGCAAATCCTGCGTCTACAGCTATTCTCACCCCTGCTTTTTTAGCATCCTCATCCAGCCTCAGTGGGTCCTCTGGCATAAACGAGACATCAACCATATCTTTTTTGGCTTTTATCGCTGCTTTTAGTGTGGTAAATCCAAATCTTCCTGGTAAGGCCCCTATAACAAAATCAAACCTTCTCATTGTTTCTACCAATTGGTCAAACTTTGACGCATCAAGCTGGATAGTAGCCCCAAACTCTTCAGCTAATTTTAATCGTTTTTCATTTATATCTCCTATAAAAACCTCGTAATCCTTGCTAAGATCAAAAGCAATTAACCTACCAACATCTCCAGCACCCAATATGAGAATCTCCATGCTTTCACCTCAAAAGCTTAAAAAGAGGAAAAAGAGTAGAAAGAGCTCACTCCTCGACAACATATACCGGCACTTTTCCGTGTGGAATTCCGTATTTCTTGCCGTACCATTCACTAAGCACGTACCAAGCAACAATTAGGAGCACAAAGCCTATTGGTAGCAAGACTGGCCAGCTGTGGACACCTATTGCAAAGAGGATGTAGAGGATTATTCCACTTCCTGCAGCTGTTACGGCGTATGGAATCTGGGTATTTACGTGATCTATGTGGTCACTTCCTGAGAACATTGAACTCATAATTGTGGTATCACTTATTGGTGAACAGTGGTCACCAAAGATACCACCAGCAAAAACTGCACCTATTGAGGCATAGAGAACGGGACCAATTTGTCCGCCTGTAATTTGATATGCTAAAGGAATTGCAATTGGCATGAGGATACCGAAAGTTCCCCAAGAAGTTCCTGTTGTAAATGATATGAACATTGCTACTAGGAATACTATAAGTGGGACTATTCCTGCTGGAATGTTTGCGCTTGTAGCTAGGTTTACTACATAATCAGCGGTTCCAACAGCGGTTGTAGCACTTTTGATACTCCATGCAAGCACTAAAATTGCAGTTGCCAACATCATTTGTTTCATACCTTGGACAATTGCGGTTTCAACTTCTTCAACTGTCATTTGTTTTCTTGCAAGAATTATTACCATTCCAACCAAGACCATGCTAAATGAACCCCAGAGCAAGGCAGTGGCAGCATCGGAGTTCGAAAGTACTCCCATCAGACCTTCCTCTGCGTAAGTTGCTCCTCCACCACCAGTGTACCACATTCCATAGAGAGTTATAAACACAAGGCTAAGGATCGGTAGGATAAAGTTCCAGACATCTCCAGTTTCTTTTGGCATTCCAAGATCCACTTCAGTTGTCATTAATGGTTTAGCTCCATCACGCATGACTTTTCCAGTTGTCCTTGCCCTATACTCAGCATGGAGCATTGGGCCGTAGTGTCTGTGAGTATAAGCAACTAGGAACACTAGTATTATAGCCAAGATTGAATAGAACCTATAAGGAACACTTGAAAGCCAAGCAGCATAGGAACCGAGAGTAATTCCAAGGCTATCAAAGGATTCACCAATCAATCCAATTTCGTAGCCGATCCATGTAGAGACTAATGCTAATCCAGCTACTGGTGCTGCGGTTGAATCATCGATATAAGCAAGCATTTCTCTTGAGACCCTTGCCCTGTCTGTTATTGGCCTCATAGTGTTACCAACTATGATGGTGTTGGTATAGTCATCGAAGAAGACAAGAATTCCCAAAAGCCATCCAAGCACCGAGGCACCTTTACTGTTCTTCACCTTCTTTGTTAAACTTCTTGCAACTGCATGGGCTCCTCCTGATTTATAAATTAGTCCAACTCCGGCACCAATCAGAAAGTCAAAGACTAAAATCGTTGCATTCCAGCTGTCTGTCACATTCTCAATTATCCAAGTCCATGTTTGAATTGTGCCGGTTACTGGGTTCCATCCAGATGCCATGACTCCACCAATCCAAACACCTGCAAACAAAGCGAATAATACTCTTTTTGACCAGATAGCCAATATAATAGCTACCAAAGGTGGCAGCAAAGACAAGATTCCAAAGTCCGCCATTCCATAAACACCCCCAGTATCAATATTTGCGAGTCCGAATTCTTCGAGTATTTTATAAATTTTTTGGAGATTTTGTTGTATATTTGCTAATTACCGAAATTTTTAAGGAGTACACTGCCATATCTCGAAATTCCTTCTATGAACAATATTGTAGGTTCCTGTTCTTTGTAGTTTATATGTGATAAGCTGTGTTTAACATTATACAATACAGCTCTCTTTCCATAAAAACGTTTTCCCGAGATTTTTGTATAATTTTAGAACAACCTCTAAATATTATTTGGAGAGGCTAAAAGAACTATAAAAGAAGCTTCAAAAAGTGTTTAACAAAGTTAAAGCAAATCATCCAGAAGAGTTCGAAGCTTTTTAAAATCCTTTTCTAATTCTTCTCTAAGTTGGGGTCTATAAAGAGCAACAGCAGGATGGTAAATTGGCATTATGACAATTTTGCCAAAAAGTGTCCTTGCTTCAAAGGTCTTCCCGTGAATCTTGCTTATCGGCTCTGGCTCAAACCCAAATTTCTTGAGGATATATGACATCGAATGCCTGCCCAGTGGCACTATGATTTTTGGTCGAAGTAGATCGATCTGCATATCCAGATATGGAGAACATGTTTTTATCTCTTCTTCTGTTGGATCCCGATTGTTTGGAGGTCTACATTTTATGATGTTTGTGATATACACCTCATCTCTCGTTAGACCAATACTTTCTAAAAGTTCATCTAATACCTTCCCTGCCCTTCCCACAAAGGGCAAGCCTTTCTGATCTTCCCAGTATCCTGGTCCTTCTCCAACAAACATTATCTTCGATTCGTAGCTCCCTGAACCCGGAACAGCGTTTGTTCTAAGTTCTCCTAAAGGACACTTTCTGCAAGTTTTTACTCGTTCTTCCAACTTCTTCATTGCTTCATGCTTTTTTGCCACTTTTAACACCCAACCTTTCTTGAGAAAGATAAGCTGTTAAAAGTTCTTTCCAAGCAGTATAGTATCCTTTCTCGTAATCATCTCTAAATTCATGCTGGAGAATACTTTCAAAATGTTCGAGAAGCTCTTGGGCCTTTTCATTATTGGGCTCTCGAATAAGCTGGACTATCAATGCATCTGAATCGGTGTCTTTTAAAGCTGAAAGAAACCCATTTATAGCCCTACTATACCCTCTCCCCCATTCATCGTCACCTACTATCTTCTCGAGCTTATCAATATGAGACTTAGCCTTAGCATAGTCTCTCCGCATCAAGGCCTTGAGGAACATTTCCATTCTCATTTCTCTTGCAGGCATTTTTCACCACCAGCTTATGTGACACGACTGTATTTTTAATACTTTTCAATGAATCCTCACATCAAAACCATGAGTGAACATTTTTACCAATGAGATTCACATCCCTTTCAACTCTTTTGGTACACCTATGAAAGTAAATCTTCATATTTACGCAAAAGTTTTTATACTCCATGTTTGTAAAAACTCTTAGAGGTGAAGAATATGGAAGAAGCATCTGGGGTGGTGCCAAGCGGAGAAAAAGAATTTGAAGAATCAAGCAAGCACCCCCAAGACATTATTGAATACCCTGAAATCAGTGATGAAGAGTTCTACAAACTCCTTAGCAAAGCCAGTAAGCATTATGGTGGGTCTCTGCCCCATAAGACATGGTCTATTTGTCCAGAAACACGTGACATTGTCCCTGCTGTTGTCTGGGAAAAAGATGGAAAAATTTGGATAACAAAGAAATGTTCTGAAGGTATGATTACTGATGTTTATTATGAAGATGCTGAGATGTACAAACGCTTTGAAGAGTGGAAATTTGAGTTTAAAATAAAGACGTATAATGTTGAGAACACAGGTGTTAATTGTCCTTTTGATTGCGGTTTATGTCCAAGACATTACTCCCATACAAACCTTCTTAACATTGTTTTGACCAATCGGTGTAATTTATCTTGTTGGTATTGCTTTTTCTATGCCAAAGAAGGGCAACCAATTTACGAGCCTACTTTAGAGCAGATTAGAATAATGCTCCGTAATGCAAAGAAAGAAGAACCTGTTGGGGCGAACGCAGTTCAGTTCACAGGAGGAGAACCAACGCTTAGGGATGATATTATCGAGATTGTCAAAATAGCAAAAGAAGAAGGTTATGACCACATTCAATTGAACACGGATGGAATAAAACTTGCCTTTGACCCTGTACTTGTGAAAAATCTCCGAGAAGCAGGTGTAAATACCCTCTATCTAAGCTATGATGGAATGACTCCTCAAACCAATTGGAAGAACCACTGGGAAATTCCATTGATTTTCGAGAACGTAAGAAAAGCTGAAGGGCCTGGAATAGTTCTGGTACCCACCACTATAAGGAACGTAAATGACCATGAGCTTGGAGCTATTATAAACTTTGGTCTTAACCATCTTGACATAGTCAGGGGCGTAAACTTCCAACCAATTTCCCTTGTTGGAAGAGTCCCAAGAAGAGAGAGACAGCGCTTTAGAATCACAATTCCTGGGGCAATACAAAAAATAGATGAGCAAACAAATGGAGCTATAGCAAAAGAGGATTGGTACCCGATTCCTATAGCTGGCCACATTGCAAGATTCTTTGAGGCTTTTGCAGGTAGAAAATACTACATGACCTCCCACTTTGGATGTGGGGCTGCTACTTACATTTTCCTTGACGAGAATAGAGTAATTCCCATCTCTAGGTTCCTTGATGTTGAGGGATTCGTAGAATTCTTAGAAGAGAGAGTAGAAGAAATTAAAGAATGGAACTCACTAGGAAGACTTCAAAAGTTAAAGCTTGGAGCAGAAATCTTTCTAAAGTTTAAGAGTTTCTATGATGAGGACTATGCTCCAAAAAGCTTTGATGTGCTTAAAATTATGAGACATGCCTTCACCCATGGAACCTATGAAGCCTTAGGAGAATTCCACAACAGAACTCTATTCCTTGGCATGATGCACTTCATGGACGAGTACAATTATGATATTGAGAGAGTGGAGAGATGCGTGATTCATTATGCACTACCGGATGGAAGAATAGTGCCATTCTGCACATTTAATGTGATTCCTGAACTATATAGGGACAAAATCCAAGCTCAATTCAGCTATACGTGGGAAGAATGGAAGGCTCTACATCCGGAATGGGAATATAAAAAAGATAAATACGTAAGAACCAGGGAGTTTATAGAACAAATGAAAAGAAGCGAACTATACAAAAAGACTTACATAGACATAAAGAATTATTTTGGGTGAGAGAGATGAAGAGGATAGATTTTAAACTCAATAACATCACGCCCGCCGAGGCTAGGAAAACTCAATACCAACTCCTACTAAACCCAGCAGTATACAGAGTATTTCTAAACGGGTATACGAAAAAGGGTTACATAATATTCGAGGAAAACAAACTTCCTCAAGAAAAACTTCTAGAAATGCTCAGAATCTTTGAACCAATAATCATCAGTGAGAGGAAAACTACTCAAGAAGAGCTGATTGAGAGTAGTCTAAGCTGGAAGAACACAATAGGAACCTGATCTATTTAAAAATTAAATGAATCAAAGAAGTTCTATTTTTATTTTTCCTGCAAAGTCCGGTTTTTTGAGTTTAAATGAAACAATGCCACTAAAAGCAGATAGATCAATGACGTTCCTTCCTTCCTCAATGCCAATGACTTCCTCATAAGCCCTCCCCACTGGAAGGGAAAGATCATACTCATATACTGTCAGTCTATTGTCTTTACTCGCATTTATTATCATCCTCGGGTTTTTATATCCATCAAGAGGTATTCCTCCAAATGCACTTGCTCCAAAAAGTTGCTCTGCTTTTGCAAGAGAAGCCATTTCAATGGAAATACTTAATGCTGGGGGAGCCCTCTGTATTATCGCTTCGTCTAGAATAACAATATCCTTGTTTCCGGTATCAAACGGAGTAGCCTCTAATGCACCAGTATTTGGAGTTGTATTTGTTCCAAGTAATATCTTTCCAAAGGCCTTTTCAATGCTTGTTATTCTTGCTCCAAAGATACCAACGATTTTGACCATTGGTGGGGTTATATAGAGAAGTAGAGAGGGAGCATTTATACTATTGGTGAACTCTGCCATGATTTTTCCTTCTTCATTCATAGGTCTATACACCGCATCATGATGTGCATTATAGGCTACTAGAATGCCCCCACCTATTGTTAGTGCATTTGTTCTCATGGGGGCGTAGAAATTTGGAAAATCAAAGAGTCTCACAAAAACCATTTCTTCTTCATTAACTGGATTTCCAACGAACATTCCCCCTCTAACAAAGGCAAATACTCTGTTATATGCGCTTTCCATATCTCCAAGGTTAGGTCGTACAAATGAGTTTCCATCAACTGAGGTCTGACCTACTGGGAACCGCTCCCACTTTCTTGTAATAAGATCAAAGACATGAACCTCCATCATGCCCCAATTGAAATTTTTGCCTACCCCAAAGAAGACAGTATCATGAACAAGCGCTCCCTTGAGGCTTGGGTTTTCATTCAAAAGTTCCATTTTTCCACTCTTCCTATCGAGTTCATATATGCCGAGATTTGCATGACCATCCTCTCTTGCTATGAGGAGTTTGTCTTCATAGGGGTCATAAATTATGTCACTGACCTCTCCGGCCCAGTCAGTATTATGGTGAATCGATTCCTTCCATAGGAGTCTTATTTCATCATTTTCAGTATCATATTCATGAACATGAGAGTACTTGTTTACAAAACTTATAGTGGATTTTTCATTTTTCCCTTCATAGATTGCTGGAGCATGAACCCAACCTCCAAAATAAATAAATTCATCCACCGTCTCAACTGCATTGTACGTATCTCCACCGGATGTTGGTTTTTCTCCAACAAGCTCGAACTCATAGATTCTTTTTGAGTCTTCCCTTATGAAGTGGGCTTGGGCCTCAAATGCCACTGTAAAATAGAGAACATCGTTATGATATCTTAGGCCAAATATGCCCCCACTTCCCCATTCTGGACCATATCTTTGAGGAAACCTATTAATATGTTTCAGTATTTTCATAATCACCACCAGCAAAGATTGTTTTTAAAGAATTAAAATGTTATGCAAAGTGAACAAGAATATTTTGAGATTTTCTGTCATACATACAATAAATTAATCAAAAACCTTAAAATTTTTACATTCTCTCTCGATTTGGTGGGCAAAATGATACCAAGGACAATGAGTACTCAACATCCTGACAACGTATTCATACCATTTTTTGCACATGAAAGTTCTCTGGGAGGAGAAGACGAAGTCTTGGAAGCGTTCTACGCTTTTAGTGTACTTGAAGTGCAGGAACAAATGTGGGACTTTGAAGGAAAAGAAGTAGACGAGTTTGTAGTAAAAAAACTACTAGAAAAATATGGGGAATTCTTTAAAAAGAAGAAACTAGGCAAAGATTTTAGAATAACTCCCCGTGTCCCGAATCCCAGTGTAGAAAAGGCTGAAGCTAAACTTTTACTTGAAACTCTCGAAAGTATACCTCGCTCTGCAGACTATGCCAAGATTTTCTATAATGAGGAGATTGCTCCAATATTCGAAGTTATACTCCCAATGACAACTTCATCAGAGGAAATAGAAAGAGTTTATGAGCTCTACAAAAAATACATAATAGGAAAACAGTACAAACGAGTCTATGACGTGAAGATCTATGAATGGATTGGAAAATTCTACCCGGAAGAAATAAGTGTTATACCTCTTTTTGAGACAAAAGAAGCCATATTAAATGCACATGAAATCTTAGAAGAATACTTAACGGGAAAACAATTTGAATATCAGCGAATCTTTCTCGCAAGAAGTGATCCCGCAATGAATTACGGCTTGATAAGTGCTGTTATCTATGATAAATATGCACTGTTCAAACTTCAGGAACTTGAAGAGGAAATTGGTATTACCATATACCCAATAATAGGCGTAGGTGGAGTACCATTTAGGGGGCATTTTACCCCCAATAATGTTGAAGAAGTCTTGGAAGAATACCCAAGTGTTCAAACTTTTACCATCCAGAGTTCATTTAAATACGATCACCAGCCAAAAGAAGTTATTAAAGCCATTGAACATGTTAACGACTCTAAGCGAAAGACTGCAGAACCAATAGGTGAGGAAATCTTTGCGATTTTAGAAAAGTACAAAGAAAAATACTCTAAAGAACTCAGACCTCTAGCTCCACTTATAAGAGAAGTAGCAAAATATGTGCCCTCAAGGAGAAGAAGGAAGCTCCACATAGGTCTTTTTGGATACTCAAGGGAAGTTAATGGCATGGCCCTACCAAGAGCCATAAAGTTTACTGCATCCCTCTATTCCCTTGGCATTCCACCAGAGGTCTTAGGACTGAGTGCTTTAAGTGAAAGTGAGTTAGACAAAATCAGCGAACACTATAAAGGCCTTTACAGAGATCTTAACTTTGCCATGATGTTTTTTAACCCGAGAGCAGCTGAGAAGTTCAAGTTCTTAAAGCCTATTGCCGACTTTCAAAAGGAGTTTGGAGTCGAGCCTGTTGAAGAGCATGAGGCAATAACCACGAAGATACTAAGCGGAGAGTTCGATGAGAGTTTAATCGTCGAAGCAGCGGGTTTGAGAGGGTTTTTGGGTTGAGTTAGGTTTTAATACCCTTCCACCAGAAAACCTACGGTGTGCTACCATGCTCATGGAGTTCACATTGGGCTTTTTATTTATTCTCGCATGGGTTGGATTTTTCATTTTGATTGGACAACAGAAAAGTGTAGTGAAGGCATCACTGGGCATTTTTCTTCTGTTCACCGCAATGAGTGTAATGAACTACCTTAAGTGGCACCTTGGTGAGCCTCGTGGCTGGTTTATTGGCTTCATCACAGGCTTTCCACTTGGTTTATGGCTCGTTCGGAGAATCGGACCAGATAAACCTACCGAGGAAAGTGCTGTCGCCCTTTTCCTCCTCGGCCCACTCATCTTCGCGTTTATCCTCATAATCATCTTATTCATCTGGGGGTAAAAATATTCAAAAAGCAGAATAAAAACTTACCTCTTGAGCCATCTCTCCATCCAGCCTACTATGAGCTCCAATCTCTTAATCCTATGCTTTGGCTTTCCGCTTCTTGAAAGGTCATGGTTTTCACCTGGGAACAACGCGAGCTCGACGGTCTTTCCAAGATATTTGAGTGCAGTATAGAACTGTAAAGCTTCAGGAAGCCAGCAACGGTAGTCTTCGATTGAGTGTATTATCAAGAGAGGTGTTTCTACATTAGGCGCGTACTTGAGGGGGCTCTTATCCCAATAACCATCGAGGTTGCTCCATGGATCTTTTCCGATTTGGTCAGGTGCAAAGTAATACCCTATGTCAGTCGTTCCAAAGAAGCTTACCCAGTTTGATATTGACCTTTGAGTTACCGCAGCTTTAAACCTCTTGGTGTGACCTACAATCCAGTTAGTCATGAAGCCCCCGTAAGAACCCCCGGTAACACCTATTCTTTCTTTATCAATGAAATCAAAGCGCTTTAGTGCCTCATCAACGACCTCCATCAAATCCTGATAGTCCCTCTCACCATAGTGCTCCCTAATGTCGGCAAACTCCTCTCCGTAACCATCACTTCCCCTTGGGTTAGAGAATATTACCACAAAGCCATTAGCAGTCAAAACATGAAATTCATGCATGAAAGAATAACCATAGGCAGTCTTAGGGCCTCCATGGATCTCAAGGACAGCAGGGTACTTCTTTCCTTCCTTAAATCCAACGGGTTTCATTATCCAGGCATCGATTTCTATGCCATCGGAGACTTTAACCTTAAAATGCTCTGGTTCTGAGAGTTTGTACTCTTTAATCCAATCATTAAACGCTGTAACCTTCTTCTCTTTGCCATCTTTCAAAATATAGAGCTCTGTCGGAGTTGTAGCGTCTTGGGCAATAAATGCAATGTAATCTCCAAATCCAAAAGTTTCAATGCTTCTCTTCCCCTCCACCACACGCTCTATTTTACCATTCAGATTAACACGGAATAAATTCGCCTTTGGACCATCAGTAGCTATATAGTAGATCCACCCTTCTTTATAAACTAGAGGATTCCTTGATTTTCCTCTAACGTCACAATTAAGAGAATTGTATGCAGAGCGATCGAGTTTGGCTGTGAGTTTTTTAATCTCTTTAGTTTCCGGGTTAAAATGATAAATATGTGTATTAGTTGGGATACCCCTTTCGAGGGTACTCATTCTAAGAATAAACGTGCCATCATCAATTGGAAGAAAATCTCCAATACGCCACTCTGAATTGGTGAGTTTATTCACTTTCTTGGTTTTAATGTCAATCACAAAAAGATCACTTATCATTGGCCTCTTCTCTCTATCTTCCTGGGCTATAAAGTAGATTTTACTTCCATCCTTGCTCCATTTTAAAGTTTGAATGTTTAAGGTGCCTCGTGTCAATTTTCTTTTTCTACCATTCTTTGCATCCACAAGATAAATCTGATTCCTCTTGCCATAAACCCATCCTATACCATTAAACCAGAAGGGAATTTCTTTTATGATATGTACATCTTCACCTTTTTTCTTTTTTTCAAGCTCTATTGGAGTAATTACGGCTATGCTATTTCCATCAGGAGAGTATTCATAGTCTATTATTCCCAACTTAAACTTAGTCAAAAGTCTAGCTTCTCCTCCAGTGGTGGGTATTGAATAGAGCTCAGCCTCTTTGCTCTCTTTTTCGCGTTTTGATGTGAAAATAATGAACTTACCATCTGGTGAAAACCGAGGATTTGAGTCCTTAGGGCCTGAGGTGAATTGTTTAACATTTCTTCCATCATAGAGATAGATCTTTGAAAAATAGTCATTTTTTTCTACATTTATCTCACTTACCACGAAAGCAACTTTTTTTCTATAAACATCCAAACCCCCTACAAGCTTAAACTTACCAAGATCATTTATACCCAGCTTCTTCATAAGATCACCATGCTATGTAAGATCTTTTCGTATAAAAGTTTAGCGTTTAAATTAATATCTTAATGAAGTATAGATTTTTAAACATCATTCCCTTTTTCATTCTGGGGATGAGAAAATGACCGTGAGAGTGAGATTTGACAAAGAAACAAGAGAATATGCAAAAAGCGAGGGGATTAAAGACTCCATCTTAAAACTCACTGAAAGTGCCCTTGGAGAAGCTTTAGAGAACTTTCACAGAAGAATGATAATCCTTGCTGGAGAAACTATGAAAAAGGCCACTTTGGCTGGAATTCTTGGTGGGGCTTCTGCCAAGATAATATCCTCTATTCTCGATGAACTTGTGGAAAGAAAACTCAGAGACGAAAGTGAAAGCCGAGTTGAAGTTTTATATGCCACTGATGCTCTTGGACAAGAAACCTTCGGGAGAATGAGATATGAAGAATTTAGAAAGCATTTTGACATTTTGGCTGGAGATAACATAAATGTGACATCTGTAACTTTCAAACACACTCGAGATATTTTGGGAAGAACTTACGATCTCCTTGTTCTTGATCTGAGCTATGACTTTTCACCCAACGATCTGGGTAGAATTATTGAAACTATTCGAGGGGGCGGATTAATATTCGTTCTTGCCAATCCCTTTGAAAAGTGGAAAAACATGTGGACAGGATTTCACAAAAGCCTTGTAACACCACCTTATACCATCGACGATGTGAAGAAAAGGTTTAACAGAAGACTGATCAGGAAATTTGAAGAACATGACGGAATTTATATAATTAACGCGGAAACTCAAAAAATTCTAAAAGGGTCAAAAAATGAAAAAAAGCAAGCAAAACTTCCTGAACGAGAAAAAGTAGAAGTTCCTGATAATATAAAATTCCCGAAGGAACTTTACAACCTCTGTCTTACAAACGGACAGGTTGAGGTTCTCAAAGCCCTTGAAGAGCTTGTAGAAAAAGATGGGATGGTAGTGCTAACCGCTGATAGAGGGAGAGGAAAAAGTGTCAGTGTAGGGATAGGATCCATTGGATTGGCTGTTATGGCAAAAAAGAGAAGAGTTAGAATAGTCATCACTGCACCAGAACTTGAAAACGTTCAAAGCCTCTTCCGCTTTGCCAAAAAAAGCCTTCAAAGGTTAGGCTACAAACCCAAAATAATAGAAGAAAACGGCCTTATAAAAGAAATATACGCTAAAGGCATTGGGCTAAGGTATTATCCACCCACACAAGGATATAAGATGAATGCTGATGTTTATGTGATCGACGAAGCCGCTGGAATCCACGTCCCAATCTTGCATAAATACCTCAACAAACCAAAGGTTATTTATTCATCAACAATTCACGGATATGAAGGAGCTGGGAGAGGTTTCTCAGTCAAGTTTCTAAAAAAGGCTAAAGAAAAGAGAGAGTTCAAAGAGATACATCTCTCCATACCTATTAGATATGAAAATAATGACCCTCTTGAGAAATGGCTCTTTGACGTTCTCCTTCTAGATGCAGAACCCGTAGAGCTTACTGAGGAGGACTACGAGCTCATAAGAAAGAAAGAGGTCTACTTTGAAAAACCAGACCTAGATGATTGGTTTGAGAATGATAGAGAAGATCTAAGACATTTCGTGGGGATCTACGTACTAGCCCATTACAGGAACAGACCAAGTGATGTCGCTTTATTGGCCGATGCTCCACACCACGAGGCAAGAATCTTGAGGCTTAAGAATGGAAAAATAGTTTGTGCAGTGCAAGTTGCAAAAGAAGGTGGAATTCCAAAAAAAGAAATAGAAAAAATGGTCAAAGGGTACAAGCCCAGGGGAAACATAATACCGGATATGATGGTTAAACATCATTACGCAAAGGAATTCGCCCGGCTAAAGGGATATAGAGTTGTAAGGATAGCCACTCATCCAGATGCAATGGATATGGGCCTCGGAAGCAGGGCCCTTGAGCTCCTAATTCAGGAAGCAAGTAAAGAAGGACTAGACTGGGTCGGAAGTGGATTTGGAGCGAGTGAAGAGCTCATTAGATTCTGGATAAGGAATGGATTTGCAGTGGTGCATTTGAGCCCCTCAAGAAACCCAGTAAGTGGAGAATACACTGCAATAGTCGTGAAACCAATAAGCAAAAAGGCCCAAAGTATAGTGAAAACTGCTCACAATGAATTTAGAATAAGGCTAACTGAATGGTTGGGAGACACTCATAGAGATCTAGAACCAGAAATAGCAAGATGGTTGTTTGAGACTCCCTTTGGAGAAGCAGTTGACTACCCACTAAACCTAACTCCAGTACAAAGAAAACGTCTTGAAATGTTCGTTGGCAAAGTCTTGACTTATGACACAGTTCTTGATGCTGTGAAACCTATAGTGAAGCTTTATTTCCTCGATGGGTGGATGAAGCCATATCTCGACGAGAGGCAGATACACCTCCTTATCTACCGCGTTTTGCAGGCACATACTTGGGAAGAAACCGCAAATCTCATAAACAGAAGTCCTATGTTCACAATGATAGAAGTCAGGGATATAATAAGAGGATTATGGTATTATTACAAACACATAATCAAATGAAAGGAGAGATTCATCTCTTGTCTATTCATTCTTTTTCTAACCTTGGAAAAGGAGAAAAATGTTCAAAGGCTCAGCTTCGTCGATCCCGGGCATCACATACCCCAAAGGCCAATCTACATCATCGCCTGAAGAGAATTAACAATGAAGTTTAAAAATTCATCTTAAAGAACACTCAAATACTTATGAACCTGAAAGCTTAGCCCAACATTTTCTCTTCCCATGATTTTAGTTGCAACATTATAAATATCCATTAATTGGACCTGGGATATGTCAATTGGCTCCTTGGGCTGGATTGCCAATGGAGCTAAGCCTTTTAACAGTTCAGCATACCATTTAACGTGCTCCATTTTTGTATCTTTTGTAACAACAAGCTTAGCGTAGGTTTTTACTCCCGCCTTTTTTAGTATCCTAATACTTTCAATCTCTTTGAGAACCAGATCCACCCAATTTTCAGTTGCTTTGGAAGTTTCATCCTTTATGTCCACACTTGCGTAATCTGTAAGCGGAGCTATCTTTTTTATCCTCTCCGGCTTGCTTCCATTAGTCTCTAGGAAATTTCTGAAACCATGGTCATGCATTACCTCCATGAGCATGAGCAAATTCTGAGTCTGAAGGACTGGTTCTCCTCCCGTGTAGCTTATAGAGTGTATATCCCCCGTATCTAACTTTAGAATTATATCAACAACTTCATCAAATTTTGCCGGATTTGGTTTATAGGCAAATCTCCCTGAGAAAGGCTTTATTTCGTACCTATATTTTGGGACACTAGATGCAAGGAGATAGGCTCTTGAGTCACACCAATAGCATCTAAGGTCACACCCAGCAAATCTAACAAAAATTTGCCTCCTACCAAAGGCACTGCCTTCTACACTTCCCCCTTCTCCTTGCCAGCTGTTAAAGATCTCCGCTAAGAACATAACCGCCACCCTATAATTCTACGCCCTTTACTTTGTCACTTACATAGCCCTCAAGTATCTCAATCTTGACGCTCCTATCTTCGCCAGTTAAATCGGCCATTAACTCTACTCCCCTCGCATAATCCCAAAGTCTCCTCTTTGCGTCCTCATCTATTGCTTCACACATAATAATAATCTCTCTTGGATCTTCTCTGCTGGCTATCTCAATGACTTTCATGGCATCCTTCACGGTAAAAAGGCCTTTTTTCTTAAATAACATCACCCATCACCTACACATATTTCATTAAAAGTGAAACTGCCTCATCTAAAATGCTCCTATCCTCCATGTCTACGACATTCTCAAGATAGTAAAGACCTTTAATGTTAAGGATTATATACGCCTCGTTCCGTTCCAACCCCAAGCCATAAGCCTCATAATAAACTAATTCCTCACCCAAAGCATCATTTAGCATCTCTACAAAGTAATTTATTTCGCTTGTAGTTAAATCTTCCCATCTACTTTCAATTTCATCAAAATATCTTTCGAGAATTTTTAATGTATCAAGATCAATTCTTAGAGTTCCCTCAACATAGGGAAATTCTCCAATTCTGAAGATTTTGATACCTTCCTCATCCCTAATTCCAACATAATCCCATAAGAGAATCCCTTCTATGACATTCACTCCATATCTACTAGCAAGATATGTAAATCTCTCCATGGCCTCTTCTATGTCTTCTAAAAATTCTTCTTCATTATTAAAGCGGACAATTTTGCTAACTGTGCCACTCATAAGTTACACCTTGAAAGGCATTATGCTTAAGGGTTATAAGTCTTTATCTTTTTTGGCGGGAAGACCCCTTCCGAGAGGAAGGAGATGAGAATCCCAAAGGTTTAAATACTATTACTAATAGTAATGACTGGTCCAACAATTTAAGAGGTAGCCGGCGATTCCTCCGTTAGGGGGATAGCTGGTAGTGGCCGTGTGAACCGGCCAGTGAGAGTGAGGCTACCGGCAACG